>WRJO01000057.1 GCA_009778545.1 Treponema sp.
TCGCCGCCCCGGATGATCATGTCCTTGATGCGGCCGGTGACGCGGAAAAAGCCCCTCTCGTCTTTTACCCCCACATCGCCGGAATGGAGCCAGCCCTGCTGATCGATGCACTGGGCGGTGGCTTCGGGCAGTTTGTAGTAGCCCTTCATCGTGTTGTAGCCCCGGCAGCAGAATTCGCCGTGTACGCCGTCGGGACATTCTTCGCCGGTTTCGCCGTCGCGGATCGTTACCTCGATGCCGCCCAGGGCGCGGCCGACGGTTTCGACCTTTGCTTCAAGGTCGTCGTCGAAACGGGTCTGGCACATCACCGGGGACGACTCGGTCAGGCCGTAGCAGATCGTTACCTCGCTCATATGCATCAGGTCGATCACCTGGCGCATGGTTTCGATGGGGCAGGGAGAACCCGCCATGATGCCGGTACGCAGGCTTGATAGATCGAACATTTTGAACATGGGGTGGTTCAGTTCGGCGATAAACATCGTTGGCACGCCGTACACGGCGGTGCATTTTTCTTTTTGAATCGTCGCCAGCACCAGCAGCGGATCGAACCACTCGACAATCGCTGCCGTCGAGCCGTGGGTGAGGATCGCCATCATACCCAGCGTCAGGCCGAAACAGTGAAACAGCGGCACGGGCAGGCATACGATGTCCTCTTCGCTGAGGCGCTGGTTGTCGCCGATGCCCAGCCCGTTGTTGAGGATGTTCCGGTGGGTCAGCATTACCCCCTTGGGAAATCCCGTTGTCCCGCTGGTGTACTGCATATTTACCACATCGCCGCAGTCCAGCGAGGCTTCGATCTCCCGCAGTTCCGTATCGGCGACGTGCTGCCCCAGCAGCAAAAGTTCGCTAAAGCTGTACATCCCCCGGTGCTTCTGTTGCCCCACATAGACCACGTACTTGAGGAAGGGAAATTTTTCGGATTTCAGATATCCCCGCTGCGAGGTTTTCAGTTCGGGAACCAGTTCGTTCACGATGGAGACGTAATCGGAATCCCGCCAGCCGTCGATGACGCACAGGCAGACCATGTCCGACTGCTGCAGCACAAACTCAAGCTCGTGGGTTTTGTAGCCGGTGTTGACGGTGACCAGCACCAGCCCCAGCCGCGCGCAGGCAAAGAGCACCGTGTTCCAGTCCGGAACATTGGTCGCCCAGAGTCCTACATGGTCGCCCTTTTTCAGACCCATTGCGAGGAAGCCCCGCGCCAGATCGTCCACCCGCCTGTCAAATTCCGCATAGGTAAAGCGGAGGTCTCGGTCGGCATAGACAAGAAAGTCGTGATCAGGATGAGCCTGGGTTTTTTCGCGCAATACTGCGCTCAATGTTTTCTCAATATAGTTCATGTTGATACCCTGATCCCCATTTACACTGGTGTGTAAATTACCGCCAGGATTCGCACGGGTTGGGAGTCGGCGGAAAGAACCCGGTGGGGCACGATGGAGTCGTAGTACACCGAGTCCCCGGCATTGAGCGTTTCGGCGACGGCGCCGTATTCCAGCTTGAGGTTCCCAGCAAGAACGTGGATAAATTCCTCGCCTTCGTGGGTGGACTTTTCCTGCACCGAATTCGGCTCAATGTCGACGATGAACGGTTCCATATGGCGTCCGTTTTTGTCCGCCGCCAGCGCCTTGAATGTCAGCCCTTTGTGGTCTTTCGCTGCCGCAGGGGCGTTATCCTCGGGCAGCCCCGTCATAAAGCGCACCGAAGCGGCGGCTTCACCGGCGCGGGTGATAACCGGCCCCAACTGCTCATGGTCGTCAAGCAAGGTGCCGAGCCGGACTCCCAGCGCCCGCGAGATTTTTATTAGCGGGGCAAGATCGGGAATATGCCCCTCGTCTTCGATTTTTGCGATCAGTTCAACAGAAATGCCGCTCCGTTCAGCTAGCGTTTCCCTGCTGATCGAGTAAGTACCGCGTAATTCCAATATACGCTGCCCTGGTGTGTGTGTTGCCATAGTGAAGGTAGTATATAAAAATTGGGGCGGATAGTGAATAGTAGTGGTTAGTGGATAGTGAGTAGTGGGAGAATTGTTGACAATTACCGAGGGTTTGACTGATAATGAGTTAAAGGAAGTGAATATGGTTGTACGAAAACTGGCGTTGTTGTTGATTTTCCTGGCTTTTTATGCGGTAAATATTTTCGCCCAAAATTCAAGGACAACGGTAGAAATAACCGGGGTTAATATTGGCGGCGGAAATATCCACATTTGTATTTTCTCGAATGAAAGGGATTATAAAAAGGGCGTTGCTTTCAGGGAATATGTACTTGAAAGCCAGAACACGGTTCTCAGACATGAGGCGGATTTGCCGTATGGGGAATATGTTTTTATGGTCTTTCAGGATACAAACGGCAATGGGAAAATGGACACCAATTTTTTAGGCATGCCCAAAGAACCGGTCAGTTTGTATAATCATACCGGCGGCATTCCCGGAGGTTTTAACAAACTAAAAGCTGCCATAAACCGGGAAGAAGTAACTATCACCATGAACATGAGGGCCTTGAGAGGTTCCTGACAATCTCGCGCAGAGAATATGGAATATTTAAGAATCAACGAATTGCGCGAATGTACACGAATGAATACAGGAGATCTCACACAGAGAACGCGGAGGGGGGAAGGTAGGAATATAAAGCAATTCATCACGCTACGATTGCAAACAATAAATCTATCCACTACTCGCCTAAGGCCCGTTGGGGAGGGGGCGCGGGGCGCGCGCGGGCTGGCAAAAAATTTCTGGGCCTCCCCGCTGGAGGAGACGAGCCAGAAAATTCTAAAAATAGGATAGAAAAAATGCCTGACCACTTAATAATCTGGGTTTGCGTGGTTACTCTCAACTAGAAGAATTAAGTGGTCGGGTGGCTCCGCAAGCGGATTCCCCCAGATTTTTGCCAGCCCGCGCGCGCCCCGCGCCCCCTCCCCAGCGGGGGTTTGCGGGTAATATCAGCAGGCCTATATCTGTCACCATATAACAGAGACATCATACTTCGCAATACTTTCATCGTCAGTAATGAGCGTCATTTGTTCGGTTAGAGCGGTTGCGATAAGCAGGCGGTCAAAAGGATCCCGATGTATCATTGGCAGCGATTCAAAGGTGGTAAGGTGAGTAGTTTTATCGGCAGTATGGTTATATCATTGGTTTCGGCGAGGTGAACGAAGCCAGCCGCCTTACCGTTAAAGGACAGCTTCCCAATGCCGATTTTAATCGCAATCTCCCATACTGAAATAATGCTCAGATATATGGGGTTAGAGAGATCACGAATAATTCGATTTGCGGTTGCAGACATCTTGTCACTGCCATTGAAAAACCATATAGCGGCACGAGTATCAAGCAGATAGCCGATCATTTACATATAATCCTTAAAGTCTTCAAGAGGAGCGTCAAAATCATCCGCTATCATAAATTGCCCTTTTGCACAGCCAAATCTACGTTCTTTTTTAGGTTCTGCCCCTGCCGGAGTAAATGTTAGAACAGTCCTTCCCGCCGGTATTTCGCGGGGTACATCAATAATAAGCCGATGGCTGGCAGGAATATCTACGGTTTGTGTTACGGTCATGGGATAACTGTAACATGAAAAGTAGAAATGTGCAAAGACACAGCAATGAAAAACCGGAAAGTGTTTTAATTTATAAACTCGTCTAAGGCCCGTTGGGGAGGGGCCGCGCGCCCCCCGCGCCCCCTTCCCAGCGGGGGTTTGCGGGGGGAAAAAAAATTCTGTCCGTGGCTCCATAGGCGGTCGCCCGCTGGACTTGCTAAAGCAAGCCCGCCTTCATTATTACAGTGGCTCTTTTGGGGCTCTTGCCATGCTGACTCTTTTTTATGGACACTGCTTGACGCAGTGCTTGTTCATAGGCATCCCAGATTTTTGCCAGGCCGCGCGCGCCCCGCGCCCCCTCCCCAGCGGGGGTTTGCGGGATTTTTAACCGGTACTCGTTACCTGCATTATTTCGTCAGTTATGGCTTTCTCAACAAAGCCGTTGAGCGACAGGTTCATTTTTCTGGCAAGAACAGCTGTTTGCCGGTGAAGCTCAGGGGACAACCGCACGTTGAAAGACCCTTTGTATGATTTTTGAGGTTCTTTGCCCGCTTCTTTGCATAAAACAAGATAATCCTCAACTGCTTCGTTAAAAGCCGCTTTTAGTTTATCTACACTTTCGCCTTCAAATGTTACAAGGTCAGCAGTTCCGATAATCTTCCCAAAAAAACACTCATCATTTGCGGAATACTCCACACTTCCGTAATAATCTTTATATTGGAGCATATTACTAATCATACAAATATCCCTCCTGCTTTAGTTCACTAATGATAAATTTAACAACATATTCCTTGAGTACAGGTGAAGGGTGTGGCCGGTGAAGCCGGATAATATGATCCGTTTTGTTGTTGATAAACCGCACCGCCGACCCGCTTGTACTACCGGAGTTTGATAATTGGTAGCCCAGGCCGGTCAATAGTGTTTCAAGTTCACTGAAAGAAAAATCCTTCGGGTTTCCCAATATGCGCTTTAGCAATTTTTCCGATCTACTCATAACCAGCCTACAGTGTAGTATACCAAAAAGATTAACAGTATGCAACTGTTTTTTAGTGGCAAGTATGCCAGCCATTGATTACTTTTTCCATCGAATGTTGGCTTGTATTCTCACCATTTCCCCATTATCCTTAAAGCATGAGCGCCGTGCGTTTATTGGCCCTTGATCTGGACGATACCCTCCTCCGGTCGGATCTGTCGATTTCCTACCGGACCAGAAACGCCATTAAAAGGGCGGAAACGGCAGGGGTTATCGTGGTGCTGGCTTCGGGAAGGGTTCCCGCGGCGATGGAGCATTATGCGAGGCTGCTGGGAATGAACCGGAAGAGCGGCTACCTTATCTGCAACAACGGTTCGCTGATCAGGGAAAGCTGCACGGGCAGCGTCATTAACGAGGTGAGGATCGATGCGGAAAAGGCGCTTGTCGCGTTTGATCTTGCCGATGCCGAGGGTTTTCCGGTCCAGCTCTATGAAGACGACATAATGTACGTCTCGCGGCGCAACGAATTCACCAGCTACGACGAAAAACTCACCGGCCTTCGCCAGGTGGTGGTGGAAAATTTCCGCGCGATGGTGGGCGGCGGCTGCCATAAGCTGCTTTTTCCCGGCGACCCGATGCTGCTGGCCCCGCTGGAGGGCCTGTTCCGCGCCTACCTTGGCGGCGATGTCACCCTATTTACCAGCAAGCCCTACTTTTTGGAACTGCTGCCCGCCAATACCGACAAGGGGACCGCACTGGCAAAGGTCGCCGGCCTGTTGGGAATAAAGCGGGAAGAAACGCTTGCCATCGGGGACTCGATGAACGATGAGGCGATGATCCGCTGGGCCGGCATCGGCGCGGCCATGGCCAACAGCGATGATCGGATAAAAAGCATCGCGGACATTGTTACCGAAAGAACCAATGACGATGACGGCATAGTTGAAGTCATCGAAAAATATATTACAGCAAAACCGGCGGTAACCAATGAGTGATAATCAGGAACAGCAAAAAGACGACATTCCCATCAGTACGGTAGATTCCCCTTCTGTGGTGCTGGAGCTGATTTATCAGCTAAAAATCAAGGACGTGATGACGACGTCGGTTATTACCGGCGTTAAGGGCCAGCCAATGCGGCATCTTCAGGCGCTTATGCGGGAAAACCGCATCACCGGCGCCCCCATTGTGGAAGGCCGCAAGCTCATAGGGCTTGTTTCCATTGACGACATTGTCACCGCGCTGGATAAGGGCTTTATCGACTGTCCGGTTGAGGAGCGCATGACACGCAACGTTATTGTGCTGCAGGATGATATGCCGCTGTCCTTTGCCATTTCCTACTTTAATAAATACAACTACGGCCGTTTTCCCGTGCTGAACAAAAATCAGGAGCTGGTGGGAATTCTCAGTTCCATCGACGTTATCCGCTCGCTGCTGGCGGAAATGAACCGAGAAGTGCTGCGGCTTGAAAAAATGCACAAGGAAGCCACCGGTATTTCGACATCGTTTTCGGACATGGAATACAATGTTCCCCACTACGATTTTGAACTGGCCGGCCGGGCTTCGACGGATATTAAAAAGGCGCTGAAGCAGCGGGAAATCGATCCGAAAATTATCCGGCGCATTGCCATTGCCAGCTATGAACTGGAGATCAACCTGGTGGTTCATTCAAACGGGGGCAGCCTCCAGTGCAGCATTCATCCGGACAGGGTGGTGATCACCGCCGCCGATACCGGCCCCGGCATTGCCGACGTGGATCAGGCTTTGCAGGAGGGATGGTCGACGGCGAACGAATATGTCCGCTCGCTCGGTTTCGGCGCGGGCATGGGCCTTGCCAACACCAAGCGGGTTTCTGATGAATTTTTTATCAACTCCGCAGTGGGAGTCGGCACTACCGTTCGTTCGGTGGTGTACATCAATTCGTCAAAGGACGAAAAATAGGGGGCGGGGCATGACAATCAGGGAAGCCGCAGCGGCGTTGGGCGCGGAAATCTGCCAGGAAGAATTCGAAGACGTCGATCTTGCCGGGGCCTATACCTCAGACCTGCTTTCCGATGTCATGGCAAACGCGAAAGACTCAGGCGCGCTGATCACGATTCAGGCACATAAAAATACCGTAGCCGTGTCCACTTTAGTCAACATATCGGTCATCGTTATCTGCAACTCGCGCCCGCTGCCCGAAGACATGCTTGAAGCGGCGAAAGACGAGGGCATAGCCGTTATCCGCACCAGCGAAAACCAGTTCACCGTCTCCGGCAAACTCTGGGGTCTGCTTAAGAATTAATTCCCAATTACTCACACAGAGGCACAAAGGCACAGAGGAATAAAATAAGGAGGAGGGAGGAAGTAGGAAAAAATTACTCCTAATTCCTGCTTTTCTTCTCTGTGTTCTCCGTGCCTTCGTGCCTTTGTGTGGATGATAGGGGAAAACTTTATGCGGCGGTTTGGAAAATTTTCAGGATGTACCTGTCCATCAGGACGGTTTCGAAGACGGCGCCCTGGGCGCGGGTGAGGATGTCGTATTCGGCGGTGAGGGCCAGGCATGCGTCTGCGGCGGCGGCGCTGTAGCGGCGGGCGGCGGCGGTGTAATCGCTTCTCGCTTTGGGCGATGACAGGCCGATTTTTTTAAGCTCAAAGCTGTCCGGTTCGCCGTTTTGCAGCAGGGACAGGTAGTCGCGCAGTTTGCGGAAGCACCAGGCAAGGCCGGCAAGGATCGCCGGGGGGCTTTCCTTCGCGCCGAGCAGGGTGTGCAGACATTCTATCGCTTTGGAAACATCCCCCGAGGCGATTCGGGAAAAAAGGGTAAACGCCGATTCCTCCCTTGAGTGGGATAGCCACTTTTCCACGTCCTGCGCGCCGGCGGGCCGGTCTTTTGGCAGAAAGAGCATCAGCCGGGAACATTCGCGGCTCAGAGCGTCGGTGTTGTTTTCTACCAGTTCCAGAATCGCGTCGATGCCTTCCGGATCGATGACGCGCCCCTCGCGCCGGAAAAACGATCGAATCCACTCGCTTTTTTCCTTTTCAAAAAGCTCGTAAAAAACCTTGCGGTTTTCTTTAGGGCACGATTCGTCAAGGCCGGCGGCGAGGCGGAATTCATCGGAGACAAGAATCAGCGCGGTGCCCTGTTCCAGTTCTTCCATGCAGGAAGCGATAAGGGCAATCTCGTCTTTCTTTTTTATCACCTCGGCGTTTTTTACGATGAACAGGCGCGACTGGGCAAAGAGGCTGTGGTTCTGCACCGCTGTGGCAATGGCGCCCGGCGCCGTCTCTCCTGCGTAAAATACCGTCTCCTCGAGAGCGCCGGCTGCGGCGAGTTTTTTCCTGACATCCCCGATGGCGTCGTTTTTTTTTCCCGTTTCCGGGCCGAGGAAGATATAGGCCTGTACAGCAGACTTCATCAATAATTGCGGATAATCTGGGACAGCCGCCCGAGTATCCGCAGATCCTTGCAGTAGATGGGTTTGTATGCGGGATTTTCCGCCTGCAGCCTGATGCGGGTATTTTCCCGGTAGAATCGTTTCAGCGTTACCGCATCGTCAACGACAGCAACGGCAATTTCCCCGTTTTTAACAACGCTGAGTTTTTCGATGACGGCCATGTCCCCATCCATAATCCCCGCGCCCGACATGGAATCGCCGCGTACCCGCAGGGCAAAGTAGACCCTGTTTTTTTTCAGCGTGGACTGGTGTACGGGAAGTGTCCCCTCCCAGTTTTCCTCGGCAAGGATTGGTATTCCGGCGGCGACGGTTCCGACGATTGGGATTTTCGTTATTTTGCCGAGGTCTTCGTTCTCCCTGGGGCGGGTCAGCTCCATCGTGCGGGATCGTTTTCCGCTTTGCTTGAGGCAGTTTTTTCGCCTGAGGGCGGTGACATGATCGTGCGCGCCTTTTACGGAAATTTCAAAGTACTCGGCGATTTCCCGGATGGTCGGCGGAAATGAATGGCTGTTGATATAGCCGGCGATGAATGATAAAACTTCCTTCTGTCGTTCAGTAAGTTCCTTCATTACTTTTCCTTTATTTTGCTTGCTACAATGCCGAACTTGTTCAGCTTTATAGACAGGTTGCTTTGGTACACGCCTATGGCATCGGCGGTCTTTGCTATTATACCATTATTTTTGAAAAGTTGGTACTCCAAATAGTACTTTTCGAACGATTTTTTGGCATCGTTGAAATTTTCTTCCAGCAGGTTGTCGGGGAGTGCCGGTGCCGTTTTTTTTGCCGTTCCCGCGTTCAGCAGGCCGGAAAGCGCCTGGGCGTTTATGCAGTTGCCGATATGCATGACCGTCATACGCTCGGCAATGTTCCGCAGTTCACGGACATTTCCCGGCCAGTCGTAGGACACCAGCAATTCCAGCGCATCTTTTTCCAGCTTGAGATTTTCCATGCCGAATTCCCTGAAAAAATGGTTGAGCAGCAGGGGGATGTCTCCGGGGCGTTCCCTCAGCGGGGGAACATAAATGGGAATCACGTTCAGGCGGTAATACAGATCTTCGCGGAAGCGGTTTTGTTTGCAGGCTTCTTCAAGGTTCTTGTTGGTTGCCGCTATGAGGCGGACATCGGTTTCGATGGTTTTTTCGCCGCCAAGGCGTTCCATCTTCTGTTCCTGGATTATCCTGAGTACCTTTGCCTGGGCAGACAGCGACATATCGCCAATTTCATCGAGGAAAAGCGTGCCGCCGTCGGCAATTTCAAAACGCCCCTTGCGGCTGGAAACCGCGTCGGTAAAGGCCCCTTTTTCGTGTCCGAACAGCTCGCTTTCGATGAGCGATTCGGGAATGGCGGCGCAGTTCAGCTTGACGAACGGCCTGTCGGCGCGGGCGGAACGCAGGTGTATCGCCTTGGCTATCACCTCTTTTCCGGCGCCGTTTTCCCCGGTGATCAGGATTCGCGCGTCGCTGGCGGCGGCCTGGCCTGCCATTTCTCGCACCTTTTCAATGGCGGCGCTTGCCCCGATGACTTCGCTGTGGGAAAGGCCTGTGTTTTTTCTGAGGCTGCGGTTTTCTTCGCGGAGCTTCCCCATGGCGAGGGCGTTGCGGCAGACGGTCAGCACCTTGTCCAGCGAGAGGGGTTTTTCCAGAAAATCAAAAGCGCCGCTTTTTACCGCCCGCACCGCCATGTCGATGCTGGCATGGCCGGAGATCATCACAACTTCCAGCGACGGCCAGTCGGCGCGTATCCTTTCCAGCGCGTCAAGCCCGCCGAGTTTCGGCATAAGCACGTCGAGAAAAACCAGATCGATTTTTTCCGCTTCCAGCACTTCAATTCCGGCGAATGCGTCTTCCGAGCTGTACACCCGGTATTTTTCATCTTCCAGGATGGAGGCAAGCGTCCCCCTGATCCCCGGCTCGTCGTCGATGATGAGAATCGATGCCATCAGGCGTCTCCCACGGGCAGATCAATGAAGAAGGTGGTTCCCGTTCCTTCAGCCGAATTAAACCAGATAACCCCGCCGTGATCGTTGACGATCCGCTCGACGATGGGAAGCCCAAGGCCGGTTCCCGATTTCTTGGTGGTATAGTACGGGACAAATATCTGGTCGCTGTCCTGCTTGGCGATGCCCTTGCCCGTGTCCCTAACGCTGAGACGGCAAAATTCCACTTCCCGCTTTTTCACCAGATCGATTCTGATTTCAATAATTCCGCCGCCGTCCATTGCCGCAATGGCGTTGATCACCAGGTTGGACAGGATCTGCGAAAAGCGGTTTTTGTCGATTTTGACGGTAACGTCGTCCGGAACAATCTCGATGTCGAATAACACTTCGGGGTACGAGCCCCGGTAGAGGCTGATAACTTCCTCAACCGCTTCGGCAATCCTGCATTGGGATTTGGAAGGTTCCATGGGTTTGGAGAACGTCCTGAATTCATTTAATAAACGGTTCAGCCCCTCGGTTTCCTGGATGATCGCCAGCATGGAATCTTCGATGATCCCGCCGATCTGCTCCGGCTCGTTGCGCCAGCGCCGCAGCACCCGTTCTGCCGACAGCTTGATGGGGGTAAGGGGGTTTTTAATCTCATGGGCAAGCTGCTGGGCCATGTTCTGCCAGATCGAAATTTTTTCGGCTTTTACCAGCGCCGCCCGCGATTTTTCCAGGTCCTGCACCATCGCGTTGAACGAGCGGATCAGCAGCCCAAGTTCGTCTCCCCGGCGCGCCAGTATCTGAATCGAAAAATCCCCTTCGGCAACGCGGCGGGTTGCCTCGGTCAGTTCCACAATGGGGTTGGTTACGCGCCGCGCGAAGGAAATGGCGATTATCACCGTCATCAGAAGGGTGGGAAAGAAAAACACCCCGTAATAAAACAAGAGGAGTATCCGGGCGTTTTCCCGCAGCATGTCGATCAGGCTGAAGCGCTCCCCCTGGTTTTCGATGGCGGCCATTCCAAGGTCAAAGTCTTCGCCAAGGTTGTAGGAAACCAGCCGCACGGTGCTTCGTCCGGGAAGCATCACATAGCGGATCAGTCCCAGGTCGCGGGGCAGTTCCCGGGTAAGGTAGCCTTCGGTCTGCGTCGGCGGCCCTTCGAGCCTGCCCTTCTCGCTGCCGGTAAAGGCCGTTTCTTCCAGGCGGCCGTCTGCGGTGATACGGAAATCCTGCACGCTGGCGATGCCCGCCGGAAGCGCCGTTACTGGAGCCGGATTCCCCCTCATCCCCGCGAGTATGCCTTCAAAGTTTTCAACATGGAAAAAATAATTGTCTACGGCAAACGCGCTGGCGGCGGCTTTTGCCGCGTCGGTGTCGACGCTCTGCCAGAAGCGGACTATTTCGCTGAGGGAAATGCCGGTTACAATGGTCATGGGCGCGGCGGCAAAAATAACGATGATAATAAAATAGCCAAGAAGCCGAATCTTGAATTTTATTCCGGGGCGGCGGGCGGCGACATCGCCGATTAAATTGGCGGCGGCAATGCCGAGAAAAACCAAAAGCACGGCAGGAATGGTAAAAAACACCGCCATGCTGAGAAGTGATGGAACTTTGCCGTCGTACAGGGTTCCCGAAAAAAATGAGCGGGAAAACAGCACCGTCAGTACGCACAGCAGCACATAGATAACAACGAGCCCCCTTACGTTGAGGATCGAATACCGCGGGCGGGTTTTTACCGTTTTCATTCTTCTTCGAATCTGGATTCAAAAAGGCGGACAAGCGCAGACAGCGCAGTTTCTTCGTCTTCTCCTTCGGCGATTATTTTTATTTCGGTTCCGTAAGCTGCGCCCAGGGTGATGATGCCCATAATCGATTTTGCGTTTATCCTGTCTTTTCCCTTTTCAATATAGATATTGCATAAAAAATCTTTGGTTGTCTGAACCAGCATGGCCGCAGGACGGGCGTGGATGCCGGCCCGGTTCAGGATTGTAATACTCTTCTCTACCATAGCCGTTCCTTAAATAATGTCGTCGTGCCCGAAAAACACCGAGCGGTCGCTGTCGCTTTCTATCCACTTGAGAATATTCTTGTTGAATTCCTTCGCCGCGTTGTATCCCATAGACTTGAGCCGCTCATTCATCGCGGCGGTTTCTATGATGATGGGGATGTTCCGCCCCGGCTTTACCGGTATCTCCAGTTTTGGAATGCTTACCCCCAGGAATTCCATCACATGGTCGTCGGTTCCCAGCCTGTCGTAGTCTTTTGAGGAATCCCATGTTTCAAGAAGGACGACAAGCTGAATTTCCTTCCGGTCCCGGATTGCCCGAACGCCGAACATGTGGGTTATGTTGATTATCCCCAGCCCCCGGATTTCCATGTGGTGCCCGATTATCTTGTTGGCCCCTGCGCCCATCAGCACGTTGCCGTTTACGCAGTGGATATCCACAACATCGTCGGCAACCAGCCGGTGCCCCTGGTGGATCAGTTCCAGGGCGGTCTCGCTTTTTCCCACCCCCGAATCTCCCAGGATTAAAATCCCCAGCCCGAATACTTCTACCAGCACGCCGTGGATGCTCTGGCGCGGGGCGAAAATCTCGGCGAGGATGCGTATCAGGCGGGCGGAAAAATCCGCCGTTCCCAGATCGGTCTGCAAAATCGGGCATTCCGCTTTTTCGGCAATGTCGAAAAAATCCTGGTGGGGGCTTAGGTTGTGGGTAAAAATGCAGCAGGGGATGGGGTAGTTGAACATATCGCGTATGGTTTGGGTTTCGCCGCTGCTTTCCAGCCGGCGAAGGTAGGAAACCTCGCCCCTGCCGAGAAGCTGTATCCGATGGGCGGCAAAATCCTCAAAGAAGCCCATTATCGCCCCCATCGGGCGGTTCAGGTCGGGGATGCTGATTTCCCTGGTCAGGCCCTTCCGCCCGCCTATGCAGCGGAGGTTCAGCGAATTGTGTTCCTTGAGGTCGATGTCTATCAGGTCCAGGACGGTGAAACGCATGTCCGCCATGAAAGTATTTTATAGCAAATATCCGCTCGGTGCAATGCTGCGGGTGCTGTTTTATGGTATAATTTTCCGTAAGGCTTCCGCATGACCAAAAAATTAAGCCGGTTGGTATTCCGCAGAAGGGTTTTTGTCATATCTACCCTTCTGGTCCAGATTGCCTTTATCGTGCTGCTTATCGCCGGAACGAGCGCGTATTTTCGCTATACCAACTGGATCCTCAAAATAGTCAGCATCTTTGTCTGCGTGCACGTTTTGAACAAGCACGCGAAGGCCGCGTATAAAATTACCTGGATTTTTCTTATCATGCTGTTCCCGATTTTCGGGGGGATATTGTACATCTTCTTTTATTCGCAGTCGAACCCCCGTAAACTCAGGCGTTTGATTGAACGGAATATTGAAGCCAGCCGCAGTGCGTTTTATTTGTGCGGCGACCGCCTGCCGGAGATGCTCGGCGCCTACCCCGAATTTAAGCCGCAGGCCCACTACCTCCAGGTGTATGCGGACTTTCCCGTATACAGCAACACCCAATCGCTGTACTTTGCCTCCGGCGAGGCGTTTTTCCGCCGCCTGCTGGAAGAGCTGGAAAAAGCCGAAAAATACATATTTCTTGAGTTTTTCATTCTGTCAGAAGGGGCGATGCTTGATCCCGTCGTAGCAATCCTGGAGTGCAAGGCGAGGGAAGGGCTTGACATACGGCTGATGTACGACGATCTGGGCTGCTTTATGACTCTGCCCGCAGAATACAGGCGGCAGTTGGAGGAAAAGGGCATCAAGTGCTATGTGTTCAATCCGTTCCGCCCGATACTTTCTTCGCTGCAGAACAACCGCGACCACCGCAAGATCGTTTCGATTGACGGCAAGGTGGCGTTTACCGGCGGCGTTAACCTTGCCGACGAGTACATCAACGCCGTCGAGCGCTTCGGCCACTGGAAGGACGCGGCGATAATGCTGGAAGGGGAGGCCGCCTGGTCGCTGACCCTGATTTTTTTGCAAATGTGGAACCTGTCGCCAACGGCAAAAGATACACATGCCGCAAAGGATCGCTACGAATCGTTTTTTCCCTGGAAAGACAGCCCCTGCGAAACCGTCCCCGACGGCTTTGTGCAGCCCTACGCGGACAGCCCTATCGACGAGGAAAATGTCGGCGAGCATGTGTACATCCAGATCATCAACAAGGCGAAAAAATACGTGTACATCAACACCCCCTACCTGATACCGGACGACGGCCTTTTATCCGCGCTCACGCTGGCAGCGAAAAGCGGCGTGGACGTGAGGATCATCACCCCTCACCGCTGGGACAAGTGGTTTGTGGCGTTTGTTTCGCGTTCATACTACCGGCAGCTTGTTTCTGCCGGGGTAAAAGTCTACGAATATTCTTCGGGCTTCAACCACGGCAAGACCTTTGTCTGCGACGATGCCGTGGCCACTGTCGGCACGACCAACCTGGATTTCCGCAGCCTGTACCTGCACTTTGAATGCGGCGTCCTTGTCTACCGGGGCAGCCTTGTTCAGGCGGTAAAAGAAGACTTTTTGCGGACGATACCCGCTTCCCAGGAGGTAACCCTGAAGGAATGTGCCCAAAACGCCTTCCAGCACATCATCCCCGACGTCCTGCGGCTTTTTGCCCCGCTAATGTGATTTTTTCTCTAATACCCCTCACAGAGGCACAGAGGCACGGAGTTTTTTACTGGGATAACTCGCGAAATCCGTGCTACCTATCTTTCTTTTCTGCTGTGCCTTAGTGCCTCCGTGTGGAATATTAGGGATTGGATTCATCCAGGGGCTTTACATTTTC
>WRJO01000058.1 GCA_009778545.1 Treponema sp.
TTGATCGTCCGCCCCAGCCGCGACGGGACATCGTTGAGGGCGGCGGCAAGGTTCCGCGCCGGGCCGTTCATCACCGACATCAGCATGGAAATAAGCTCCAGCCTGCCGGGCAGTTTGGAGTATGCCTCGGTCTGGACCTTGTCGTACAGCGTCCCCGCGACAAGCGCCCCCTTTACCTTCAGCGCGGGGGTTTCCCTGGCAAAATCAAAGAGTATCTTCGCCACCTCGCTTGAATCTTTGGGGGCAATCGCCACCGCCGTCGGCCCGACAAGGCAGGACGACACATCGGGAAGCGAAAGCTGCTCAAAGGCAAGCCGGGCAAAGTTGTTTTTTATTACCTTGTACTCGACTTCTTTGGCGCGGAGGTTCTTGCGAAGGTTGGTGATCTGTTCCACGGTAAGCCCTCGGTAATCGGTGAAAATAAAATCTTCCGAAACACCGAAGGATTCTTTCAGTTGCCCGATGGCTTTGGTTTTGCTTTCCTGTATCTTTTTCGCTACGATAGCCATAATATTCTCCTATTCTTCCGTGATGGAAACCCACACGCCGGGCCCCATGGTCGACGCCACCGACACCGTCCTGATGAACTCGCCCTTGGCATCCACCGGACGTTTCCGCTTGATCTCGGCGACAACCGCCTTGACGTTTTCGTTGAGCAGCTTCGGCTCCATGGAAACCTTGCCCACGGCCAAGTGAACCACGCCGGTCTTGTCGGCGCGGAACTCGGTGCGGCCCTTTTTCAGTTCCGCCAGGGTGCCCTTCAGGTCGAACGTTACCGTGCCGGTCTTGGGGTTGGGCATCAGCCCCTTGCGCCCCAGCACCATGCCGAGCTTGCCGACGTCCTTCATCATGTCGGGGGTAGCCACCGCCACGTCAAAATCGGTCCAGCCGCCCTTTACCTTTTCGATCAGGTCGTCCGCCCCGACAAACGTCGCGCCGGCATCCTGGGCTTCTTTTTCCTTTTCGGGCTTGCAGAACACGAGGATCTTTTTCTCGCCCCGGAACTGGTTGGGAAGCACCACGGTGTCGCGCACGGACTGGCTCTTTTTCAGATTCAGTTTGACCGACAGATCCACGGTTTCGTCGAATTTGGCAAACGCCATCGTCTTTACCAGCGCCAGCCCCTCGTCGAGGCCGTAGGTGGCGGCCGGATCGTATTTCTTTACCGTATCCCGGTATTTCTTTCCGCGCTTCATTGCTCCACCTCCACGCCCATCGACCGCGCCGTTCCGGCGATGATCTTCACTGCGGCCTCAAGGTCGTTGGCGGAAAGGTCCGCCATCTTCTGCTTGGCGATCTCCTCGACCTGCGCCCGCTTGATTTTGCCGACCTTGGCCTTGTGGGACTCCGCCGACCCCTTTTCCAGGCCGATTGCCTTTTTGATCAGGACGGCCGCAGGCGGCGTCTTGAGGATAAAGGTGAACGATTTGTCTCCATAGACGGTGATCACCACGGGGATGGTAAGCCCCGGTTCCAGATTTTTTGTCCGGTCGTTGAACTGCTGGACAAACTGCGGCGCGCTGACCCCGTGTGGGCCCAAAGCAGGCCCGACAGGCGGCGCCGGCGTTGCCTTTCCCGCCGGGCACTGCAGCTTGATGTAAGCTGTTACCTTTTTCTTTGCCATTTAATGCTCCTTGTGGTCGCGTGAACAAGGTGCTTTTTCAAAGCACATTGTTCACGTGGAGTTTCGCAGAGCGAAACTCCATGCCGACAGCCAAATCCGGCTGTCTCCCACTTATATATTTAAAACGTAACACGTTTTATAGTTTCTCCACCTGGAGAAGGTCCACTTCCACAGGCGTGCTTCTGCCGAAAATTCCTACCATTACCCTGAGCTTGTTTTTCTCATGGTTCACATCGTCGATAGTTCCGGTAAACGATTCAAAAGGCCCATCGATGATCTTGACCTGCTCGCCCGGGGAAAAGCTCTGGCGGGCGCGGACGGGGCGCTCGCCTTTTATTTCGCCGGTTTTCTGCAAAATGGCGCGGGCCTCGTCGCCGGTGAGCGGCTGGGGCTTTTTGCCGGCGGGGGTTCCCACAAAACCGGTAACACCCTGGATTTTCTTGATTTTGGAGCAGGGTTCCTTCCAGCCCATATCGACATCGGAAAGGTCCAGTTCCACAAGGATGTAACCGGGGAGAAATTTCTTTGATAAGGTACGTTTTTTGCCGTCCTTTACCTCGACAACCTCCTCGCAGGGGATCTTCACGTCGCGGACGACTTCCTTGTCGAGCTCGCCGTTATCGACCATCATGCGGATAGCTTTTTCGATTTTGTTCTCATAACCCGAATAGATATGGAGAACGTACCAGCCTGTAGCCATTGTTTTCCTTTGTCCAGCTAAAATATTGCCCTAATGCCGAAAAGCAGAAGAACATCTACCAGGCCCAGCACTGCCGCGACTATAATGGTAGAAATGATGACGACCTTTACCGAGCTGATAACATCTTCCCTGCTCGGCCATATTACCTTCCGCAGTTCGGCGTACGATTCTTTGACAAATTGAATGATCTTCTTCATGGTTTCCCTTTTCCTTGGCGGCGCCGTTGCCGCTTTCAGGCGCAGTAGGCTTCGAACCCACGACCTGCGGTTTTGGAGACCGCCGCTCTACCAACTGAGCTATACGCCTAGTCAATCAAAAAAAACACAAGTTTTTTTTGATTGCCTCTGGAGTTTAGCTATGCTAAACTCCACACACTTATTTTATTTTTGTCTCCTTGTGGACCGTGTGCTTCCGGTCGAAGGGACAATACTTATTGAATTCCAGCTTTTCCTGGATATTCCGGCGGTTTTTACTGGTAGTATAATTACGCCGTTTGCACTCGCTGCACTGCAGGGCTATCAGTTCCACCGCTGTCTTTTTGCCTTTCGCCATACCAAAACCTCACAAAACTATTTAACACAGGGACTTATTTCCCTTGTGCATTGCTGCCTGGAGTTTTGCATAGCAAAACTCCAAGACGAAAACTTCGTAGAAGTTTTCGTCAGCCCTCGATCAGAATCGAACTGATGACCTTATCCTTACCATGGATATGCTCTGCCAACTGAGCTACAAGGGCAGAACCCCCCAAACCCGTCCGTTTTTGGGGACACTTCCGCGAATTTACACTGTCTGCAAAAAATATCGAAAAATGTCAATTTGGTCAAGCACTTTTTGGCAAATTCCATACAATTTTGGGAAAAATCCCATTTTGGCAGTTTTTTCGCAAAATCGGGGGATTTGGGCTTTCAGCCTTGACTTTTATCGCAGATTCACTATGATTATGCAATATGCTGCCCGTTGCGGCATAAAGTAAGCAGAAAAGTAGTTACAAGATGCCCGGATGGTGGAATTGGTAGACACGCTAGTTTCAGGTACTAGTGCCTTCAGTGGTATGGAAGTTCAAGTCTTCTTCCGGGCAACGAGCTAATTCCTTACGTGGTAAGGAATTAGCGTATTTTCATTTACCCAACAGCGGGCAGTGGTTATCCTAGACGATCTCCGTTTCACACTCGTTTAACACTTATTCATTCCGCATTACCATGTAAATAGCATATCCTATGTAGATCAAAACCAGAATGGCGGCCTCCCAGCGGTCGAGTTTCCGTTTTTTTCCGGTGACCATTGCAACAAGCAAAAGCGCCGTGCCGAGTATCAGCAGGCAAATGTCCCGGTTAAAAACAGGCGAATATTCCATCGGGCGCACGGTAGAGCATACCCCCAAAATGAGCAGAATATTGAAAATGTTCGATCCGATGATGTTCCCCAGTGCAAGGTCTTCGCTTTTCTTTACAATGGCGGTAATAGACGTTACCAGTTCCGGCAGCGAAGTTCCCACTGCGATAATCGTGAGTCCGATAACTTTTTTGCTTATGTGCAGGGCTTCTGCCAAAACAACAGCGGACCTGACGACAACTTCTCCCCCTGCCGCAAGAAAAACCAGCCCCAGAACAATAAAAAATACGGTTTTTGCTGTTGAAATGGTTTTTGCCGGCTGCTTCCCGGCGGAAGTCCCGCTGTTTTTCATGCCGCGGAAAACGAAAAAAATAAACAAGCCAAAAAACAGGAGAAGGATGACGCCTTCAATGCGGGTTATGCGGCTGCCGTTACCCGGCAGAAAGGAAAAATTTGCCAATGCCAGCAGAAGGACGGCGGCAAACAGGGAAAACGGAATTTCAAAACGGATCGTATTCCGCTGGACGGCCACGGGCGCAAGGATTCCGGTAATGCCGAGAATGACAAACAAATTAACGTTGCTGCTGCCGATGGCGTTTCCCAGGGCGATTTCGGGGTTCGAGCCGAGAGTTGCCGAAAGGCTCACTACCAATTCCGGCGCGGATGTTCCAAAGGCAACAATGGTAAGGCCTATCGCCAGTTCGGAAACATTAAAACGCCTTGCAAGGCTCGACGCTCCGTCCACCAGCAAGTCGCCGCCTTTTACCAGCAGCAACATTCCCAAAACCATTAATGCAATGTTTATTATCAGCATCAACACTCCTTCAGCCGCCGCCAAAAAACAGGTTTTCAACGAGTATCTTTATTCCCAACAGCACAAGGACCGCGCCCCCGGCAAATTCTGCTTTTGATTTATATTTTTCTCCGAAAATATTTCCAATTTTAACGCCGGCGGCGGATATGCCGAATGTTGTCAGGCCGATGATCGTTATTGCGGTAAAAATATTGATTTCAAAAAAGGCAAATGTTACTCCAACCGCCAATGCGTCAATGCTTGTCGCTATTGCCAGAAGCAGCATTTTAAAAAAGCTGAACGGGTTTTCAGCGGCTTTTTCCCTGTCTTTGGAGAAGCTGTCTTTTATCATTTTGCCGCCGATAAAACCAAGAAGCGCGAAGGCAACCCAGTGATCAAACGCCTGTATTCTGGCGGCAAAAAGCGTTCCGGAAAGAAAACCGATAAAAGGCATTAATGCCTGAAAAAGCCCGAAATAGATTCCCGGAATTAAATTCTGAAGTAATGTCGGTTTTTTTACCGATAAGCCCAGCGTTATTGAGACGGCAAACGCATCCATTGACAGCCCGATTGCTATCAATACTATTTCAAAAAAACCCATGTATATGTATTCGAAAGGCGGAACACCGCCGACAAGCCGCTATTTTTCCTTTGAGCCTATCAGGGTAAAGGTAAGGCCGCACTGGTAGCGGGCTTCGGGGTTATCGGGGTTGTGCAGTTTGCCGTTTCCGTAAAAGCCCACGCTGCCGGAGCTGAATTGTTTGGAATTGGCGAATATCCTGCCCCACTCTTTGCCGTTTCCGTCAACAATAACCACCTGTAAAGCCCCGGGGGCTTTTTCGTCTCTCGCTGCCATTATTATCTCCTTATCTTTACTATACCCACATGGGGCAAAGGGACGCAAGCCATGGTTACAGGGTCAGTTTGAAAGGAGGGCGGCGGTTCTGCGATTCGCTGTACTGGTTGATCCCCACGTTGTAGCGGCGTTCCGCTTCCAGCGTCGAAGGCGGGCCGTGGCCGGGCAGTACCGTATAGTCGCCGGGAAGGGAGAGCAGGCGGCTCCGCAGCGAGTTAATCTGCGTCTTGGTGCCGTAGGCGCTGTCGGTGGTTCCAACCAGGCCCGACGTTAAAACATCGCCGGTGAACAGAAGGCTGCCGATACGGTACACTACCGAATCGGCGGAATGACCGGGAACCGAGATTACCTCGGCGGCAAACGGGCCGATGTTGAGTATGTCGCCGTCCTTTACCTGCGTTGTTTTAAAATCCATCACCGTGCGGTTGATGGCAAAAATCTCTGTCTGGTATATCCGCCGCAATGTCCGCAGGCCGTGCACATGGCCGGGATGATCATGGGTTATCAGCACTGCTTCCAGAAAAAAATCGTTTCTCTCTATGTACTCAAGAATCTGCGCATCCATGCTGCCCGGATCGATGATTATCGCTTTTGATATGTCGTTATCGCCCAGCACATAACAGTTGCTGAAACCAAACGAGCAGTAATGGAAAAAAAGCTTCATGGCTCTTCCGGTTCAAACACCGCTTCCCCGGTGTTCGACGATCTGAAGATCACTTCCTTCAGACGGGCGCTGATAAAATTTGTCCGCTTCAGATTGCAGTCGATGAATTTTAATTCTTCCAGTTCGGCTTCAATAAAGCGGCTGTTGTATAAATTTGAATTGCTGAAGGAAGATCCGGAAACCGCCGCTCCCAGAAAATTTACATGGATCAGATCAGATCCTTCAAAATTGCCTGCTGTAATACGGGATCCGGCAAACGATAAAAATTGCAGGTCTGTTTTTGAAAAGTCGCAGCCGGTGAATTCGGCAAAGTCAAAAAAACACATCCGCATAACTGCGCCGGAAAAATCGCATTTTGAAAAAACCGATTCTCGGAAATTACAGCCATAAAACCGGTGGCGCGAAAAATCAACGCCGGTAAAATGCATTCCCGATGCGACGATGTCCCTTATCGTTTCATTGCCGGTGATGCCGGTAACGATCCGCGTAATTTCCTGTTCCTGGTTTACCTGATGGATAAAGCATAAATTGGAGCCGCTGATTGCCGAGCGTCCGCAGCCCGCCGCGCAAGGGCTAATGGTAAACATGGTTAATACTATCATAATTTCCGCTTGCAAACCAGTGCGGCGGCTGGTAAGATTAGCCATGTGCTGGTATTGCGGAACACCTGTAACCGAAGCGGAACCCATTGGCCGAGGAATCCGCTGCGCCGGCTGCGGAAAGGATCTTCGCTCCTGCCGGCACTGCCGCTTCTACCTTTCCGGCGCGCGGGGCGACTGTTCCGAAACAAACGCCGAACCGGTGGCAGACAAGGAGCGGGGCAACTTCTGCGACTGGTTTTCATTTGACCAAAAGTACCGGAGCGAAACGGCCGGTCATAAAAAAAGCATGGAAAAAGCAGGCGCGGCAAAGGCCGCTTTCGATAATTTATTCAACTGATGGCAACGGAACGTCCCATACTTTTTCTGGACTCAGGCATCGGCGGCATACCTTACTGCCGCCATTTCCTACAGCGGAATCCAGGCGAAAGCATCGTGTACCTTGCCGACCGGCAGCATTTTCCCTACGGCAGGCGCGAAAAAGAAGAGCTTGTCGCCATCCTCCGCGCCCTTGTGGGAAGGCTTATCCGGACGTTCAATCCGAAAATAGCCGTAATTGCCTGTAACACCGCCACCATTGCGGCGCTTTCGGAATTGCGTGAAAGTTTTCCCGGCCTTCCCTTTGTGGGAACGGTTCCGGCGGTAAAGCCCGCCGCGCTGACATCTAAAACCGGAAAAATCGGCCTGTTGGGAACCGAGCTTACGATCCGCCAGCCGTACATCAGGGAACTTGCCGCGCATTTCGGCGGCGGGGAAATTGTCGGCATAGCCGCCCCGGAACTCGTTGAATTTATCGAAAACCGCATCCACCTTGCAACGGCGGAAGAAAAAACGGAGATGGTGCGGGGCTACCTGGAACAATTCCGCGCCGACGGCCTGGATACGTTGGTGCTGGGCTGTACCCACTTTCTCTTTCTGCTCGAAGACTTCCGGCGGGAATCCTCCCCGGACATTACCGTTTTTGATTCTGTCGAAGGAATAACCCACCGCATAGAGGCGCTGGACGCCGAAGCCGCACATCCGGAAAATCCCCCGCGAGGCCGTTTAATTCTCACCGGAACCGGCGAGCCGGAAGCATCATGGACAAGCTGGGCGGACAGCCTTGGCTTCGATCTCTCGCTGCTGGAGGAAAGGTGAGTCAGTCCGGCATAATAATCAGCGGCTCCCGCAATGTTTTCACCGTGCTAGTAGAAAAGGGGACCCTCGAATGTAGAATAAAGGGAAAGATCCTTAAAAACGCTGAAGGTTTCTACAACCCCCTCGCGCCGGGCGACCGGGTGACACTGGAAGGAGAGATGATTGTCGCGCTGGAAGGGCGAAAAAATTATTTCAGCCGCTTTAACCAGAAAGGTTCCTGTACCCAACTGCTCGCGGCGAATGTCGACCAGGTTCTCTGCATGACGACTCCCGTGTCGCCGCCGTTCAGACCGCGTTTTCTTGACCGGGTGCTGCTGCAGGCGGACATCGCGGAAATTCCGGCGCTCATCGTCTGCAACAAAATCGACCTGGAATACGATGATCTTGATGTCGATGAGCGGCTGGAAGAATTCCGGCACATCGGTTATGAGGTACTCGAAATTTCCGCAAAGACCGGCGAGGGCCTTGACGAACTCAGGCGGCGTATCGGCGGAAAACGTTCCGTTTTAACCGGGCAGTCGGGGGTGGGTAAATCCAGCCTAATCAACGCCCTTATGCCAAAGCTGAACATTAAAACCGGAACCATTAACGAAAAATACGACCGGGGCAACCACACCACCACCCTCGCCTTTATGGTGGAGATCGACGGCGCATGGCTTATCGACACGCCGGGGATACGGCGCTTTGTGCCAGACGGAATCGGCCCCGGCGAACTGATTGTGAATATGCGGGAATTTGCCCCGCTCGCGGGAAAATGTTCCTACGGCCTCTCCTGTTCCCACCGGACAGAGCCGGGATGCAAGGTCATGGAAGCCGTGGCCGCCGGCGTTATCCACGAGGATCGGTACGAAAGTTTTCTGCGGATCCATGACGAGCTTTCGGGCAAGAACAATGCCGATTGATAAAAATACGTTAACACTAAAAACATTACAGCTCCTTGAGTTCGGCAGTATACTCCAGCGGCTTGCCGTCCTTGCCATGAGCGAGGAAGCCTCGGAGATGATTCTCCGGGAAACGCCTTTGGACGATCCTGCCGCCGTCGCTAAAATAAAAGAGGCGGTCAAGGCGATAATTGCCCGCATGGGCGAAGAAAATGATCCGAAGCGGTATCTGCCGGCAATCGGCTTCCTGCTGCAGCGGCTGGGCGTGGAGGGAATCTGCCTTGAAACCGGCGAAGCCTGCGCCATCGGCCTGTTCGCCGAACGCGGCGGAGAACTGCGGGAATGGCTTCTGCCGCAGCCGGTTTTCGCGGAAATGCTGGGTGAGGTGCCGCCCTGCGGGGAGGTTGCCGCCGCCGTTTTCCGCGTGATGGACCGGGAGGGGAAGCTCCGCGATCTGCCGGAACTGCGGGCGATCAGGCAGCGGATACAGAAGCTCAAGGCCGCTCTGGAAACGGCGGTCTCCCGCTATACCGGCGACGAAGACACCCGGCGTATGCTGCAATCCAGCCTGCCCTCGCAGCGGGACGGCAGAACCGTGCTGGCGGTAAAGGCGAACTTTCGCGGAAGGATACGGGGCATAGCGCACGAGCTGTCATCCAGCGGCCAGACCGTTTTTATCGAGCCGGAAGATGTCGTCGAAAAGAACAACGAGATCCTCATCGAAAACCGGAAACTTGACGCCGAAATCCGCAAAATAATGCTCGATGTAACAAAACGCATTGCCCAATACGGCGAAGAACTGAAAACGTTTCACGCGGCGATATTAAGCGTTGAGGTGTTAATGGCAAAGGCGCGGTACGCGCTGGAAACTTCGGGGACTTTTGCCCCGGACAACGACCTGTCACGCATGGCGCTTGTGCAGGCGCGGCATCCCCTTATCAAAAACGCCGTCCCCATCGACCTGGCAATGGAAACCGCCCCGAAAGGCGCCGAAACACGGGCGCTGATCATCACCGGACCGAACACCGGCGGCAAGACGGTAGCATTAAAAACTGCGGGCCTCTTTGCGATGATGAACCAGATCGGCCTTGCCCTGCCGGCGGCGGAAGGAACCGCCCTGCCGGTTTTTGACGGCGTTTTTGCCGACATCGGCGACGAGCAGTCGATCGGGCAGTCGCTTTCAACCTTTTCCGCCCATATCACCAACATCGCCGGCATCATCGCCCACTGTACCGATCGCTCCCTGGCGCTGCTGGACGAGCTTGGCTCCGGCACCGACCCGCAGGAGGGCAGCGCCATCGCCATGGCGATACTCGACCGCCTCATCGAAAAAAAGACCCGGCTTATCGTCACCACCCATCACGGCATTTTGAAAAATTACGGCTACAGCCGCCAGGCAGTGGAAAACGCCTCCGTGGAATTTAACGCGAAGACACTCTCCCCCACCTACCGGATCATAACGGGCATACCCGGCGAAAGCCGCGCCCTGGAAATTGCCGGGCGAAACGGACTGCCCGCCGACATTGTCTCGCGGGCAAAGGATTATCTGGATTCGGGACATTCCGACGTTTCCGCCCTGATCAGCGGGCTAAAGGAAAAGCACTTTGAGCTTGACGCCCTTACCGAACAGGCGCGGCTGGAAGAGTCCCGGCTGAGAGACGACCGCCGCTCGACCGATTTGAAGGCGCTAAGGCTGCGGCAAAAGGAACTGGAACTCAAGGCCGGCCTCGCGGGAAAACTCCGTCTGCTGCTGGACGAAAGCCGGAAAACCCTGGAAAACCTCGTGCGGGAACTGCGGGAAGGAGAGTTGAGCCGCGAGAAAACCCTGAAAGTAAAGGATTTTCTGGGCGAGCTTGCCCGCACGGTCGAGGCGGAAGAGGCGGCGCTGGAAGAGGAGGAACGTGCCATTGCCGAAGAACGCCGCCGTGCGGAAAATCAGGCGCAGCGCGGCGCCGCATCGCACGGCGAAGCCGCCGGAATGTTCGCCCCCGGCATGGAAGTATACGCCGGAGAACAAAGGCGGCGCGGCGTTATTGTCCGCAAAGGAAAAAAAAGTTCCGGCAAAGACGGCGCAGGCAGCGCATGGATCGTGGAAATCGGCTCGCTCAAGGTAAGTTTTCCCGAACGGGAACTGATCCCCGCCGCCCCCTCCCCCCGGCTCAGGCCGTCCGTCGCGGTGGACCTTGCCGCGCAGTCCGCAGCCCGCGGCGAGATCAACCTTTGCGGCATGCGGCTGGACGAAGCCCGCGAAGAACTGCGCCGCCAGGTAGACGCCGCGCTGCTGCACGGGCTGGGGGAATTCGCCGTCGTCCACGGCAAGGGGGACGGAATTTTGCAAAAAGGCGTTCACGACTGGCTGAAAAACGAACCCGCCGTCGCCGACTATTTTTTCTCCCGCCCCGAGCTAGGCGGCTTCGGCCGCACCGTTGTTATATTGAAATAGTTGAAAATTTCTCACACGGAGGCACAAAGGCACGGAGGTTAGGAAAGTCAGGAAGGTATAAACCTCTATTTTCTTCTGTGTCCTTTGCGCTTCTGTGCCTCTGTGTGGAGTATTTGACAATAAATCGCTTTCCTACACCTGGCCGGCGAGGAATTTTGCGTCAAACTCGGTGAAGGGCTTGCCGTAGATGAATTCAAAAAGGAAACGAAGGTCGTCCTGTTCCATTTCCGAAAACTGGCAACCGAAGTAGCCGTGCGAACTATCTTTAAAGCGGCGGATGATTTCGGTATTTACTGCAAGGTCGCGGTCCGGGGTGTCGATGCTTACCATCAGTTTTGTTTCGGGCAGCAGGGCAGAAGAAAGATCGGAATGGGGATAGGTAAAAAGCAGTCCGGACGCGCTGATGTCGATAACCTTGCCGTCAAAAAAATTATTTCTGATTTTTCCCTGTTCAAAATAGCCGTTGATCTCAAGCGAGTGCGCCAGCACCTTGGTGAACAGGAACATGGTCTCAACTACCTTGTAATCAAAGGGCGGCTTTCCCGCATCGCTGATCCAGATGTGAATATAGCCAATCACATATTCATGGAAGAGGATCGGAATCCAGGCATCGGAAAAAATTCCCTCGTCCACTTTCGCCCTGATAAAGCGGGCGCACGCCGCGCCAAGAAAACCGGTCCCCACCCCGGTGGTTTCAAGATAGCGGAAAAACATCTCTTCGGTAATGATTTTTTTGCGGGGAAAGGGATCGGTCAGCGGAAAGCCACCTTTGGTTGTGGGGAGGTACAGGGCCTTGCCGGTTTCGGCAATGATCCGTTCATCGACGGTGGATGGCCTAACGTCTTTAAACAGCACCAGCTTGTACCCCGACGCGTAATTTCTTATCCACGCCGCCATCTGATCGATTAGGCCGGAAAGGTTTCGCGGGTCTATGCTCTCAATAAAATTGCCCATCTCCACAGTGTCGTACTGCTGGAGTTTGGGGAAGGAAAGATCGTAGCGATCGCCGAGAAAGGTAAAGCGCACCTGCATTTCCGGCGGAAGGCCGACCCGTGAATAGGAGCGGCCAAGGTTCTTGTACAGAAAATCCGGCACCGTGCAGGTGATATCCGTATCCTTTATGGTGAGAATTTCCACGGTAAAGATGATCACCTGGCCCCGGTAGTCAAATTTTAATTCTATATTGTCCCTAACCCTCAGTTTTCTGATGTGCTGTCCTGTTTTGAAAAACAAAACGCTTTTCACGGGCTTGTCAAGATAAAAAATGTACTCAAGGCGATCCTTGTGATAAATAACGGGAAGCTGCTCGTCGTACAGGACTTTGAGCAAAAATTCTTTTTCAATAAGTTTTACCGGTGTTGCCATAATTTTTAAAAAAACCTCTCATAGGGTGAAAAATCAAAGCGGTGGCGGCTTTCCCTGTTTTCCTCCTCGCGGCTTCTTGCCTCTTCCAAAATTAAGTCTTCAAAAACCCATACTCGTTCAACCGGAACGTTCACCGGCGCTGCCTGCTCTTCAGGCGCGGCAGCCGCTTCTTCCCCGGTTTCCGTCTGCCCTCCATCTTCTGCGGCGGCTTCTATCATCTGCGGCTGCCCGCCGTCTTCCGCCAGTTCCGGCGGTTCCTGCTCGCCGCCTTCCTCTGCCGGCTCAGGCTCAGGCTCGCTTTGCTGAGGAACAGCGGCGGCGCGGCGTTCCTCCAGGCGGACAAACAGTTCGCCGGTTATGCCTTCTTCCCTTCCCGCAAAGCGCACCAGAAAGGAGACCGAACCGTCCGGCTCTTCCCGGCCCCCGCCGAGGCGGAAAAACCGGGGGTTGATCCCGTTCAGCGCGCTCATGCAGCCTTCAAGAAACACCCTGTTCACCGTAGAAAGAATCGGCGCGCTCATCGACCCCGCCAGCAGGGCTTCGGCGGCCCTTCTCGCGGTTTCGTATGCCTCTCTGGGCGCGCTGCCCTGCCCCAGCGGCCCGATAACCATGTCCACCGGATAGCGGGGGGCTTCATCTCTGCGGGGGCGCAGAAGTTCTTCGGGGATTGAACCCCGCTGGAACGGCTCCATCGGCGACCCCTCCCCCATACTCTGGGAAATGAGAATACCGGCCGTACAGAGAAACAGTAGCGTAAAAACTGCGGTTCTCAATCCTTCCTGCCTCTACTATAAAGAATAGAATATTCGGAGAAAATATTCTATGATCTACAGCAATGGGATTATCTATTTACTCTGTTTTATCGGAAGGTTTTACCTGTCCTGTGCGCGATTTTTTGTGGGGGCATACCTATTTTACCGAGGAACTTGCGGCGCTGACCGATTCCTCCCCGTTCATGCGGCTGCACCGAATCCTGCAGCTCGGCCCCGTGCACCGGGTCTATCCGGGGGCGACCCATACCCGCGCCAGCCATTCTATCGGGGTGTACCACCTGGGGCGGCGGCTGCTGCAAAACCTCGCCAGGGACGGCTCTGCGTCGTGGATCAGCCGCGAGGGGGCGCTGTCCTTCCTCTGCGCCTGCCTGCTCCACGATCTGGGCCATTTCCCCTACACCCACTCGCTCAAGGAGCTGCCCCTGCGTTCCCACGAATCCCTTACCGGCGGCCTGATCCTCAAAGACCCGCTGCGGCGCCTGGTGGGAAAGTGCGGGGCCGACCCGGAGATGGCGGCGGCGATTGTCGACCGGGAACTCCCCGGCGACAGCGCCGAACTGCTGTTCTACCGCCGTCTCCTCTCCGGCTGCCTCGATCCGGACAAACTCGACTATCTGAACCGCGACGCCCGCTGCTGCGGCGTTCCGTACGGGGAGCAGGACGTAGATTTTATCTTTTCGCGGCTCGTGCCAAGCGCTGAAAGGGGCGCCGACATCGATTCCCGCCTGATTCCCAACGTCGAGGCGATACTTTTTTCCAAATACCTGATGTACCGGACGGTTTATTGGCACAGGCAGGTACGGGCAGCCACCTCAATGATCAAAAAAGCCCTGATTAACTGCCTGGAATCGGGGTCAATAGCCGCCGAAGAGCTGTACGGCCTTGATGATCAGACCCTTTTTGCCCTGTTGACCGAAAAAACCGGCAGCGCACTCGCCGACGCGGTGTGGAACGGCAGGCTGTATTCTGCGGCGGCTGAAATCGGCTTCGACGAGGCGGATCATGCCTGCCTCAGGGACATCGGCATGCGTTCCCGCTACGAGCAGCGGCTTGCCGAAGAACTGCGCCGGGTGGGCATACCCCTCTCCCTTGAAGACCTGATCATTGACGTGCCCGAGCCTATTTCATTTGAAACAGGCCTTTTTGTGACCGACGAGGACCGCAATTTTGCCGAAAGTTCGAGCGCTTTTAACGCAAAGACACTGGATTCATTTGTAAAAACCCTGTATACTATCAGAATATTCGTGCGCCCGGAATTTTGCGAAAAAGTAGAGACATCGCATGAATTATCTGATATACTCTGTAAAGAGAAATTCTGGATAAGGGAGACCTGATATGGAGATACACAATATTTCCGAAGACATTGTTTTTAACTCGGTGCAGGAAATTTTTGAATCAATAAAAGAGAAAAACAATCCGGAC
>WRJO01000059.1 GCA_009778545.1 Treponema sp.
TCAATAATGGCGGGGAGTATTTACAATGTTGCCAATTCCAGACAGCAGGCTAATCTTAAAGGAGGGCCGGGTGACGAAAAATTGGTCAACGATGCCCTGGCGGAAAGGCCCGTTAGCGCCGAACATAAGGCATTGCAGGATACAATCCGCGCCGAATATGACGCTTTCAAAAGATCCAACGGTACCTTTTATGACAGCCCCTCATGGCATGCGCTCCAAACCTGGAACGGCGGAGACAAAGTCGGCGATCTTTCCATCATCTATCAGATGACGTCAAATGCCCTGCCCGCGCTGGAATGGCTGCAAAGCATGGGTATGGAATTCAGGGACACATGTATACAGGGCGCGGGCTCGCTCTATCAGCGGACTCTTAGCGCCGTGCTTCCCAATGGGATTGGTTACATAAAGGCCTTCCAGGATGGCCTGGCAAACAGGCGCAACTATTCCCTTCTGATGGAAACAAAAGCAACGGGTTTGATTACCCAGGGCGGCAGAGTTGTGGGGGTCAATGCCGAGGGAAAGACCGGCAATAAAATAACCCTTAAAGCCAACAAGGGCGTTATCCTTGCTACCGGCGGTTTTGCCGGCAATGTCCAGCTCAGGCAGGAATATTGCGAAGGCGAAAAGTGGCCTAATCTTGGGCAAAAACTTAATACGTCAAACATGCCGGGGGTAACGGGCGACGGGATCTTCTTCGCGCGGGACGCAGGCGCCCAACTGGTTAACATGGAACAGATCCAATTGCTCCAGGTGTGTAACCCCCAAACCGGCGCAGTAGGAGACCTTGCCTACGGGGGTAAGGGAATACAGGGATATTTCCTTATCAACAAAGAGGGGAATCGTTTTGTGCGCGAGGACGGCAGAAGGGACGAGGTTTCCACGGCGATCATCGCCCAAACCGATAACATGTGCTACCTTGTCACGAGTACGGACACTATTGGAAACCCCAATAATTCTTTTACCCTGGACGGCAGGTCAGTCTCTTACATACTGGAAAACAAGCTTTCCGGATATGTTACCGCGCCTACATTGGCTGATCTGGCAAAAGTGTTGGGGGTTAACGCGGAAAATCTGGCTGCAAGCGTAGCCAACTTTAACAGCCATGTCGATTCCCGGACTCCCGACGAATTTGGCAGGGTTTTATATACGATGAAACTGAACAACGGACCCTGGTATGCGTATCCCCGCAAACCCGCGGCTCACCATACCATGGGCGGCGTCCGGATCGATGAAAGTACCCGCGCCCTCAGGGCTGACGGTACGCCGGTTCCCGGCCTGTACTGCGCCGGTGAAATTACCGGCGTTGTCCACGGCGGCAATCGCCTGGGCGGCAACGCACTTGTAGACTTTACGGTGTTTGGCCGCATAGCAGGCGCATCCGCTGCAGAAGGCAAGTAATTTCCTGACCCAGGTATATGGGTGTAAGCAGGGGCTGTCCGGGAAGTAACATTCCGGACAGCCCTTTTTTCATGCCTATCATTAGCCTGCCCCCAATGTAAAAAATCCGTCTTTTAGCGCATTTTTCGTAAAAAAAAGGTGTTTTCTCAAAAAAAAATTCGTATATTTTGTTTGAGGATATCGAAAAAAGTGTGATTCTGCATGCAATTTTCATCCGCAATGCCCGGTTGGGCAAAATATTTTTTGGAGGTTTGATATGAGAAGGATTCCTGGTTTAATTAGTCTTACTGTGCTTCTGCTGGTACTTGTATTGGCCTGCGGCACTTCAGGCGGGGCAAAAACGCCCATGGATGCCGGTACTTATGCCGCCACGGTGCGTGGTATGCATGGTCCGCTTACGGTACAGGTTGAGCTGAGTACCAACGCCATTACCGGCGTAAAGGTGACAAATCATGCGGAGACCCCGGGTATCAGTGACTGGGCAGTGGAATTGATTCCCCAGCGGGTTATCGAAAAACAATCCCTGGCGGTGGATGTGGTTACCGGTGTAACAGTAACCAGCCGGGCGATTTTGGGCGGAGTCGAAAATTGCCTTATCCAGGCTGCGGCAAATATCGCGGAATTTAACAGGCCGGTACGGGCCGCTAAAGCCAAAAACCAGACCCTGACCGCAGATGTGATTATTGTCGGCGGCGGCGGCGCGGGTCTCGCAGCGGCGAATTCGGCAGCCGAAAAGGGCGCGTCGGTTATCCTCGTCGAAAAAGCCGGGTTTTTGGGCGGCAATTCAATAGTTGCTGGCGGTATCTACAATGTTGCCAATTCCGGACAGCAGGATACTTTCAGGGGAGGCCCGGGCGAGGAAAAGCTCGTTAACGACGCCCTGGCGGAAGCGCCTGTAAACGCCGAGCATAAGGCGCTACAGGACACAGTCCGTGCCGAATTTGAAGCATCCAAAAGATCCGGCAAGTCACTTTATGACAGCCCCTCATGGCACGCACTCCAGACCTGGAACGGCGGGGACAAGGTTGGCGATCTTTCCATCATCTATCAGATGACGTCCAATGCCCTGCCCGCGCTGGAATGGCTGCAAAGCCTGGGCATGGAATTTCAGGGCCATTGTATTCAGGGCGCAGGCTCCCTGTATCCCCGGACGGTGTCTGCGGTACTCCCCAACGGAATTGGCTATATGAAGGCCTTCCAGGACGGTCTGGCAAACAGGCGGAACTATTCCCTCCAAATGGAGACCAAAGCCACAGGTTTGATCACTCAGGGCGACAGGGTAGTGGGCGTCAATGCCGAGGGAAAAACCGGCAATAAAATAACGCTCAAGGCCAACAAGGGCGTCATCCTTGCTACCGGCGGTTTTGCCGGCAACGTCCAGCTCAGGCAGGAATATTGCGAAGGCGAAAAATGGCCCGATCTTGGGCGGAGGCTGAATACGTCGAACATGCCGGGGGTAACGGGCGACGGGATTTTCTTCGCGCGGGACGCTGGTGCCAAACTGGTTAATATGGAACAGATTCAGCTGCTGCAGATGTGCAACCCTCAGACCGGCGCCACCGGCGACCTTGCTTCGGGAGGCAAAGGGGTGCAGGGGTACTTCTTTATCAACAAAGAGGGAAACCGGTTTGTGCGCGAAGACGGCAGAAGGGACGAGGTTTCCAAGGCTATCATGGCCCAAACCGACAACATGTGCTATCTGGTCGCGAGTACGGACACGATTGGAAACCCCGATACTTCACTGACCCTGGACGGCAGGACAGTCACCTACATGCTGGAAAACAAGCTCTCCGGTTTTGTTACCGCGCCAACCCTGGCAGACCTGGCTAAGACGCTGGGCGTTAACGCGGACAACCTGGCTGCTACCGTTAACACTTTCAACAGCCATTATGATTCCAAAACCCCCGACGAGTTTGGCAGGGTTCTGTATACCATCAAGCAGACAACCGGCCCCTGGTACGCCTACCCCCGCAAACCCGCCGCACACCATACGATGGGCGGTGTGATGATCGATAAGGATTGCCGCGCCCTTAAGGCGGACAATTCGCCGGTTCCCGGCCTGTACTGTGCCGGTGAAATTACCGGGGTCGTCCACGGCGGCAACCGCCTGGGCGGCAACGCCCTTGTAGACTTTACGGTGTTTGGCCGCATTGCCGGCATATCCGCCGCAGAGGGCAAGTAGTTTCCTGATAATAGTTCATTGACCAAGAGGGCTGTCCGAGATGGAACATCGAGGGCAGCCCTTGTTTTATATACCGTCATTAAATAACACGATACCGCAAGATTTTCAACTATATTCTTGAATATGCAATTATTTCGTAAATATTTCAAATAGGGACTTGACATTAATGAAAAAATTGTCTATTTTTGGTGTGAAATAATTCACAGGAGAAAAGGTGACTATTTCCATTTCGGAACGGACAAAAGAGCGGCTCTTGTATCTTATGCGCCTGCTGGAAAACCACGCGCTGGCGGGAAATTCCGGCCCGGTTACTTCCGCTCAGGTGGAGCATTTGACCGGCTGGTCGAGGGACACTATCCGCAAGGACATTTCCTCGCTGAACGGCGACGCCGCCGGCAACAATGCCGGCTATGATCCGCAGCTTTTGATCCCGGTGATAAAAAAAGCGCTGGGGCTGGATCGCCGGCGGAAATTCTGCGTAGTGGGGCTGGGGCGGCTGGGTTCGGCATACCTCAACTTTACGCCGCCGGATCTGGCGGAATTCGAGCTTGCCGCCGGTTTTGACGCCAACGTGAACCGGGTAGAGATGCTCCGTTCGCCCGCGCCGCTGTACCCGGCGTACAAGCTCGGCGAGGTAATCAGCCGCTTTGCCATCGAAATCGCCCTGATCTGCGTTCCGGCAGAGGCGGCGCAGGCTGTGGCGGAAAAATGCGTCGCCGCAGGGATACAGGGCATACTGAACTTTGCCCCCGCCGCGCTGAGCCTGCCGCCGGAAGTCGCCGTCCGCAACGTATACGTAGCCGACGAACTGAGAAGCCTGTGTGTCAGGATGAGATAGGAGAAAGCAAAAATGTCGAGTGTATATTTTATTTCAAATTTCCTCTCACGGAGGCGCGGAGGCACGGAGTGTATTGAGCAGTTTGCAAATAGCGCGTTGCCCTCTGTGCCTTTGTGCCTTTGTGAGAGTTATTCCAGGGGGAGATATTCATGAAAAGGGTGTTTAATTTTTCTCCGGGGCCTTCGGCGCTGCCGCTGCCGGTTCTGGAAAGAGCCGCCGCAGAGATGTGCGACGCCAATGGTTCCGGTCAGTCGATCATGGAGATGAGCCACCGCTCAAAGGACTTCAAGCCGGTCATCGAAAAGACCGAGGCGCTGCTGCGGGAACTGATGGGGATACCGGCCAATTACCGGGTGCTGTTTTTGCAGGGCGGCGCTTCGCTGCAATTTTCGATGGTTCCCATGAACCTCGCCGGTTCTGCCGACGCCGCCGCCGGTAAAAAGGCCGCATACATCGAAACCGGCATCTGGGCGGAAAAGGCGGCGAAGGAAGCGGCAAAATTCGCCAGCGTCGAGGTGCGGGCAAGTTCCAAAGACCGCTCCTATGCCTACATTCCCGATGCGCCCGCCCCGCAGGACGGAGACGCCTACTACCACATAACGCTGAACAACACCATCGTCGGCACCAGGTGGGAGCATATCCCCGATACCGGCACCGCCAAAGGCGGCACAGTCCCCCTGGTGTCGGACATTTCAAGCTGCGCACTGTCCGAGCCGCTGGACGTTTCCCGGTTCGGCCTTGTGTATGCCGGGGCGCAGAAAAACCTGGGGCCGGCGGGCGTTACCGTCGTCGTCATCCGCGAGGATCTGATCGGCCACGCGCCGCCGGAAACCCCGGCGATGCTCCGCTACGACGTTCACGCGGAGGAAGGCTCGCTGTACAACACGCCGCCCTGCTACGGCATTTACATGATCGGCCTGGTGCTTGAATGGCTGAAAGGCCTTGGCGGCGTTCCCGCCATCGCCGAACGCAACCGGGAAAAGGCAGGCCTGTTCTACCGGTACCTGGACGGCTCAAAGCTGTTTTATTCGCCGGTAGAAAAACCCTTCCGCAGCCTGATGAACATTCCCTTTATCGCGCGGGAAAATGACCCGCAGAAACGGGCGGAGCTGGAAAGCCGTTTTGTAAAGGAAGCGGCGGCGGCGGGCCTTATCAACCTTGCCGGACACCGGCTGGTCGGCGGCATGAGGGCCAGCATCTACAACGCCATGCCCATCGAGGGCGTTCAGGCGCTCATTCAGTTTATGGAAAAGTTTGAAAAAAGTTGAGGAGTAAAACATGTTTCGCATCAGGACGATGAATAAAATTTCCCCGCTGGGGCTGGAGATGTTTCCAAGGGACCGGTATGAGGTGGCGAGCGATCTGCCCAACCCCCACGCGATTCTGGTACGCAGCGCGGATCTGCACAACGCGGAAATCCCCGGTTCAGTGCTGGCGATTGCCCGCGCCGGCGCAGGGGTCAACAACATCCCCGTTGCCCAGTGCAGCGAAAACGGAGTGGTGGTGTTCAACACCCCCGGCGGAAACGCCAACGCGGTAAAGGAGCTTGCCCTTGCCTCTCTGCTGCTCGCATCCAGGAACATTACCGCAGGGATTGGCTGGACTGCCTCGATTGCCGAAAGGGCAAGCGAGGTTCCCGATCTGGTGGAAAAGGAAAAGGCCAAATTCGAGGGGCCCGAACTGCGGGGAAAGTTCCTGGGCGTGGTGGGGCTGGGGGCAGTCGGCGTAATGGTGGCGAACGACGCGGTGGCGCTCGGCATGGACGTCATCGGCTACGACCCCTACATCTCCGTTGACGCCGCGTGGAACCTAAGCCGCGAAGTGGTCCGCGCCGATACGCTTGAAGGGCTTTTGGCAAAGGCCGATTACATCACCCTGCACATCCCCCTTGCCGACGCTACCAGGGGGCTTTTGAACGCGGAAAAATTCCGCTTTATGAAAAAGGGGGCGCGCCTTGTCAACCTGGCGCGGGGCGCTTTGGTCAACGAGGCGGACATCATCGAAGCTTTGAACAGCGAAAAACTCGCCGTCTATGTTACCGACTTCCCCTCGGCGGAACTGCTGGCGTGCAAAAAGGCGATCTGCATCCCCCACCTGGGCGCGTCCACCCCCGAAGCCGAGGACAACTGCGCGATCATGGCGGTGAAGCAGCTCATGGATTTTCTGGAAAACGGATTTATCCGCAATTCGGTAAATTATCCCCGGTGCAGGCTGGAGCGGCACGCGCCGTACCGGCTACTCGTTGCAAACCGCAACATTCCCAACATGGTGGGGCAGATTACCACGATCCTCGCCGCCGCCAACATCAACATTACCGACCTTATCAACCACCACCGCGACGGGTTTGCCTACAACATCATCGATTCGGATCAGCAGATCCCCGAGCCGGCGCTGGAACAGCTCAGGCAGGTAGAGGGCATTATCCGGGTTCGGGTCATAGCGAACGTTGAAAATGGCGGATAATATTCGTATTTTGTAGTTATAGGTTTGGAGGAACATTTGCATTATAAAAAATTAGAGTTCAAAATCCCGGTGTTTTTTGGCTGTCTGGGGTCTTTGGTTTTCTGTGCCCTGCTGGCGATTGGCTGGCCGGCGCCTGTTCAGGGCGTTGACGCGGAAGACGCGGCTGTTTCTTTGGAGGCGGCCGAGGATATTCCCCCGGCGGCGGTGTATTCGCAGTTTTTTACCGAAGCGAGGCCGCAGGGCCCCGAGCGCATTCTGGAACTGTACCGGCAGAGCGAGACCCAGGGGTATGTCGTAGAATTTTTTACGGGAGTCTGCCCTTCGAAGGAAATAACCAAGGCCATTCTCTTTCACGCAGATATGTTCAACATCGCGCCGGCACTGGCATTTGCCCTGGGCTGGGAAGAAAGCCGCCTCGATCCGGCTGCGGTGAATGACAGGAACCGCGACGGAAGCATCGACCGGGGGATCTTCCAGCTCAACAACCGCTCGTTCCCCCGCCTGGACGTACAGGCCTTTTTCAACCCCGAGCTGAACGCCTATTACGGCATGAGCCACCTGCGCTACTGCCTGGACGCGGGCGGCACGGAAATCGCCGCGCTGGCGATGTACAACGCCGGAACGGGCAGGGTGCGGAATACCGGCACGCCCAAGACGACGCTTGATTATGTCAGCCGCATTCTGGAAAACCGCAGGGAAATCGAAAACCGCTTTCTGGAATGGGAAGGCCGCAATATGCCGCAGCTTAATGAATATGCGGAAATCGCCGAAGCCGAGCCAGAGCGGCGCAACATTATCCCGCTGATGCCCCTGGGAATAAGGTAGGCATCTTCTTCTTGCTTTTACCGTTTAGATAACGGATAATGGCGTATAGCCTTGAGTCTTGCATCGGAGGCCTTATGCAAAAACCTTTTTTGTCCGGCTTGCTACTGCTCCTGCTGTTGGCGGCGGCGCTGCCGCTGTCGGCTGAAACCATCGCCGTGCATCCTTTTAAGGGCGAACCGGTAGAAATAGCCGATATTTTCTTTGAAGTGCTGCTTGATACGCTGAGGAATTCCCACGGCCAATACAGGGCGATCCCCATATCTCTGGATAGCTTTACCCCCGACGTACCCCCCGGCGGTTTCCCTGCAAACGTTTGTCCGAGCGCTTCCGTTACTGCGGGCGCATTGTACGCAATCACCGGGACAGTCAGCCCCGATGTCGATCATCACGATAGTTTCCGCGTGAGCCTGTACCTGTGGAATATGACCGAGCGCCGCATGATATTTCATGATGAGATGACCGCCGCAGATCGCGAAACCTGCGAGTACCGAATGCCCTACATGCTCCTCTGGCTCCTGTCCTGGATCGAATGGGACAAGTCCCCCGATGATGTAATGGTCGGGCAGCATCCGGAAGCGCCCTGGGTCTGGGTTGAAAGGTTCCCGTCGCCCTATGCGCGCCCTGAAGCATGGGATTCCAGCCATTGGGTGTTTATCGGGCCGAAAGGCAAAGGCGGGGAAGACACCTCCGCCCTGGAAAACCCGGATCAATGGGTGTACCTGGGGCCGGAACAGGAGAAATGGCTGCACCTGGGAGTGCGCGCCGGCATGGGCACGTCGCAGTGGCTGCAAAAGCAGGATCCGGATAGTGCTGTGCGAAATCACAACGTCACCGAATTTTATAGCGCCAATATCGCGCTGCAGGCTTCGTTCCATGTGCTGCGCTTTCTTGACATCCAGACGGAATTTAACTTCAATTCGGATTTCGGCGTGGTTGGGTATGACAATGGTGACGATATACAGAGCGACGACATTGCCGCGTCATGGTCGCTTACCGTGCCGTTTCTGATCAAGCTGAACCTGCGGGGAAGCCATTTGAAGGCCGGCGTTTTTGGCGGAGTGTATTTGTATGTGCCGCTGGCGACGACGAACGCCGGCTCGCTGGATGGGTATCTGGACTACAAGCCAGACCAGCCCGGTTTTACCTTCGGCATGAGCGTTGGGTGGAAACTCGGCACGGGCTGCGTGTTTCTGGACGCACGGTTCGACTACGATGGAAATTGGCTCACTGAGGGTAACGGGCATGTCAATTACCGCAATTCAGTCAGGGTAAACGCCGGTTACGAATGGGGTTTTGTCAGCAAAAAGTAATGACGTTTTCGAAGGAGAAAACCATGATCCGAAGGCTATTGGCTCTGCCGATTTTGTGCTTCATTTTGGCATCCTGCAATAATGTTTTTTATCTGCTTGCAAACGGCGACTCAGACGGCAAATATGTGATGGTAGTCGGCGGAGACGGCTACCATGTACGATTCGACAAAAACGGCGGCGATAAGGAACCCGAACCAAAAGAGATCATTGTAAAACCTCCGGCGGATACCGTAGGAAGGCTGCCCGAAGAACCCACGCGGCTTTTGCATGCGTTTACCGGCTGGAACACCATGCACAATGGCTTGGGAGATGAGTTCACCGAGGATACGGTTGTTAACCGCAGCCTTACCGTGTGGGCCCAGTGGCGGGCGGACAGCGTTACGGTAACATTCAGCACCAACGATGGCGCCGGGGAACCGCCGTCTTCAGAGACCGTGGGGGCCAATTCCAACATCGTCCTTCCCGGCTATAACGACTTTTCAAAAGAAGGGTTTGACTTCGCCGGCTGGAGTATCGACCCCAGCGGTTCGGAAATCACCTACAAAGCCCATGACTCGTATCCGGTTACCAGGGACATCACCCTATACGCCAAATGGAACCCTCCCGGCGTAAAAACCTTCACCGTCAGTTTTGACAGCAGGGGTGGGAGCCTGGCAGCAAGCCAGATCGTGAATGAAGGCGAAACGGCGCACCGGCCGGATAATCCGGGGCGGAAAGGCTACGCCTTCGATCGCTGGTACGGTGATTCCGGCCTTAATACGGAATATGCTTTTTCCGCGCCGGTAAACAGCGACATGACACTGTACGCCGACTGGGATCCTATTGCCTATTACGTTGCCTATAACGCGAATGGCGGGTCGGGGAGCATGGCTTCCAGCGAGCACACATACGATGTCAGAAAAGCCCTGACTGAAAATGCCTTTACCCGCACCGGCTTTGTCTTTTCCGGCTGGAATACCCGCACAGACGGCAAAGGCAGCAATTATGCCAACAAACAAAATGTAGAAAATCTCAGCGCGGCAGATGGCAATACTTTTACCCTTTACGCGCAGTGGCTGGATGTGCCGCCGGATTCTCATCTTGTTACATTTAACGCAGACGACGGAACCCCCGCCCCAGGGCCGCAGGTTGCAGCTGATGGCGGCAAGGCTGCCGCGCCGCCGCCCATGACGAAGAAAGGGAGTGATTTCGGCGGCTGGTTTACCGAGGAAACGTTTGTCACCCAATGGAATTTTAGCGCCGATACCGTGACAAGAGATATCGTTCTGTACGCAAAATGGGAACCGTATACCTATAATGTTGCCTACGAAAAAAACGGCGGGTCGGGAATCACGGTTCCCAATCCAAGCATCCATGTCTTTGATGTTTATCAAACCCTTACCTCAAATGGCTTTACCCGCGAGGGCTATACCTTTCTGAGATGGAGAGACGACAATAACAATACCTATACCGACGGCGAAAATGTCAGAAACCTCAGCGCGACAAACGGCGCTACCGTTACCCTGCACGCCCAATGGGATCCCATTACCTATACGGTTAAATATGCAGCAAAAGACGCTAACGGGGGATCCACGGCTGAAAGCCGCCATACTTTCGATACCGAAAGGGCGCTTGTCAGAAATGGCTTTACCCGCGAGGGCCACGCTTTTACCGGCTGGGGCTTAGAAGAAGACGGTTCCGAATTTGAATATTACGATGAAGAAAGAGTTGTCAACCTTGCCTCAACGGCAGGGGCCGTCGTCACCCTGTACGCCAGATGGATTTTGGTTTATGCCGTAGCTTTTGACGGGAACGGCGCAGGCGGAACGCCCCCTGCCAGCGAAACGGCACCGCAGGGATCTTCCGTTATACTTCCCGGCCAGGGCGGCCTTAACAAAACCGGCTATTCTTTTAATGGTTGGAATACCGAGGCTGACGGCTCTGGAACCAGCTACACCGCCGGTTCTTCCTATATGCCGACCGGGGACATCACCCTGTACGCCCGCTGGTCGCCCATCAGCTATACCGTTGCATACGACTCGAACGGCGGAACAGGAAGCATGTCTTCCAGAGATCATGTGTATGATGAGCCAAAAAACCTGGATGCCAACGCTTTTACCCGCACCGGCTATACCTTTAACGGCTGGGCATCTCAGGCCGATGGCGGCGGTACTCCCTATACCGATGAAGTAAGTGTAATTAACCTGCGTGATACTCCGGGAACCTTTACTATGTACGCAAAGTGGAATCCTATTACCTATTCTGTCAGGTACGATGCAAACGGCGGCTCGGGAACAATGGCAGACAGCAGCCACACCTATGATGTTCCGAAGGCCCTTAGCGAAAATATATTTTCCCCTCCCGGTTATTCAATCTTCGCCCGCTGGACTATCGATTCCGGCGGCAGTGGCACTTCGTATAGCGATAAAGCAATCGTCAACAATCTTGCCGAAACGAATGGGGCTGTTTTCACATTGTACGCACAGTGGGAAACTCCCTTCACGGTAACGTTTGTGGAAAATGGCGGAACTCCCGTTCCTGATCCGCAGCTTGTTGCCTATGGGAATCTGGCTAATGAGCCTTACATGACCAAGGCAAATTTTGTCCTTGACGGCTGGTATACTGACGATTTATTCAACACCAGGTGGTATTTTTATAGCGATACAGTAACCGACAATATCACCCTGTACGCCAAGTGGATACCAACCTACACCGTTACCTTCGAAGCATATGGCGGAACTCCCATTCCTGATCCGAACCCGCAGCTTGTAGCCGAGGGGAACCTGGTTATTGAGCCGTCTTACATGACAAAGGCAGATTATACCTTTGACGGCTGGTACAAGGAAGAGTCTTTCAGCACCAAATGGAATTTTAATAGCGATACAGTAACCAGTAATATTAAGCTGTACGCCAAATGGAACATCATCCAGTATACCGTGACGTTTAACACCAACGGCGGGGCAGGAACCGCACCTCCTGCCCAAACAGCAGATACAGGCTCGTCTATTACGCTGCCTGGCGGGGCTGGTTTATCAAGAACCAGGTTCACCTTTGACGGATGGAGCACAAGTCCCTCGGACACGGGAACCAATTACAGCGCCGGTGCTTCCTATACGGTAACAGGCGACATCACCCTGTACGCCAGGTGGAGAGCCACCATATCTTTTAGCGCAAACGGCGGGTCAGGAACGCCGCCGCCTTCTCAGACAGGGTATGCCGATTCCTACATAACGCTTCCCGGCAATACCACCGGACTCTCTTTTGCTGGACACACTTTCGGCGGCTGGAACACCCAAGTTGACGGAGGCGGAGCCAATTATGTAGGGGGCGATTCTTATCCGGTTACCGGCGATGCTATCCTGCACGCTAATTGGACACCTATTGTAATAACGATCTGGAATGTCACCTTCAACAGCAACGGCGGAAGCGCTGTAGGAAGCCAATCCGTAAGTGACGGCGGTACGGCTACCCGCCCTTCGACAGACCCCACCAGGACCAATTGCGATTTTGATAACTGGTACACCGATGATTCCTTTTCAGCTGTTTACAATTTTTCAACGAGTGTAACAGGCAACATCACCCTGTATGCCAGGTGGAAAGCCACCATAACTTTTGATGCAAATTATGAATTAGGAACGCCGCCGCCTTCTCAGACAGGGTATACCGATTCCGAAATAACACTTCCCGGCAAAGGCGACCTTACCAGAGGGCCTGACTATGAGTTTGATGGCTGGAATACCAACGCTTTTGGTACAGGAACAACTTACCCTGCCGGTTCTTCCTATTATATTTTGAGAAACACCAAGTTGTATGCCCGATGGGTAAGGATCTATACGGTAACTTTTGATATTAATGAAGCAACAGGGCCTACTCCCGCTCAGAGGAATGTCAGGGCTGGTTCCACTATCCCCGACTTCCCATCTGGCAGCGATTTATCAAAAGATGACCTTATTTTTTCCGGCTGGAATATGGAACCGGACGGCACCGGAATATATATCAATTCGTCTACACCTGTGTCAACAACCATGACTCTGTATGCGATCTGGGCTCCGGCGGAAACTGACTTTTTTGGTTTGAGCAGCACGGCGGATGTAACATGGTTTGATTTGATCGAGTTCAGCAACGAGCTGAGCCTGCAGGAGGGGCTTACGCCGGTCTACACGATTAACGGCAAAGCGGTAACGGCGGACTTTAGCAGAAGCGGCTACCGCCTGCCGACCAGGGCCGAATGGGAATCGGCGGAAAGGGCAACGACAAACAATGTGTGGTATAGCCCCGGCAGCGGGACGAAAACGGCTGGGGACCGCGACTTTTTCGGTATGGGCTACCGCTTCATTCGGCGCAGCAAATAACCCTTACCTTTTATCGCCCGCTGGGCTTTTTAAAGCAAGCCCGCATTTTTGGTAACAGAAGCTTTTTGGGGGCTCTTGCCGTGCTGATTTTTTTCACCGAACACAGCTTAACGCTGTGCTCTTTCTTTGGCATCTCTGCGATCTCTGCGCCTCTGCGTGAAAATTTTCAGGAAAAAGCAACAATCTCCGCATTCCCGCTGTAGCCGTCGTTATAGACCAATAGCCGCTGTTCATCCTGGCTGTACTCAAAGCGCAGATTAGCGGCCCCGCCTTCCGCCGTAACGGCAATGTGCAGCGATGGGCCGAAACGGTCAGCGGGAAGGTAGACGATGCTCGGCGCGGCAATCGATCCGTCAGCACTGAACCGGCAGCGGAAAATGCCCCGCTTGCAGTCCCACTTGAACGAAAGCAGAGTCCCCGCCGCCGCCATCGGGTAGGGCCGCTTCCAGCCCGCCGCCGCCCGTTCCTTTCCCTCGGAAAAAATCGAAAGGTCCTCGTCGTTCCAGTCGTCGCCGCTTTTGTTGGTGTTGTCCGCCGTGTAGTTCCAGATTGTCGAGTGGAGGAGGTTTTCATCAATGGCGTTGTAGTACATCGACAGGGCCTGTTCGTGCAGGGAATAATCCCCGTCGGAAAAGGCGCGGCGGTTGTTCATGTCAAAGGCAAGGCCGAATTCCCCCAGCAGACAGGGCATACCCCCCATCCGCTCCTGTGACCATTTGATCCCCCTTGCCAGGCAGCCGGTAAAAAACGCCTGCACATTTTTTCTGCCTAAAATAAAGCGGGAGTTTTCCGGGTTGATGGTGAACCAGGGCCGGAACTGTTTGGTGAACAGGGCAAAGCCGTCGTACCAGTGAAACGCGTTGACCGCGTTGGGCGGATCGTTTTTGCCCCATGCGGGATGCTCCGCGCTGTTTGATCCGGACGGCACCCCTTCAAGAAAGAAGAAAGTTTTTTCATCGGCTTCCTTCATCGTTTCGATATAGCGTATAACGAAGGGCTTGTGGAATTGTTCCATAAAGTCCGTCTGCCGCCCGTCGAAAACAGCAAAATGATCCTTGCGCAAAAGCCTCGGTTCGCCGCCCTCGTCGGACCAGACCCCGGCCTGCTTCCACGGACAGCAATGTCCTTCCCTGAACAGCGAATGGGCGCCGGGGTTGAACACCTCGATTTTGGAGCTTTTTCTGCCGATTTGGTTGTACACTTGCACCGGAGT
>WRJO01000060.1 GCA_009778545.1 Treponema sp.
CGCCTCGCCTGCGTGGGCCGCCTCGATCGCCGCGTTCATCGAAAGCAGGTTCGTCTGGCTGGCGATGTTTTCCATCACCGAGTTGATCTCCAGAAGGCCCTCCGATTCGCGGGCAATTTCCTGGATGTCCGACGCGACATCCTGCAGGCCGCTGCGGCCTACTTCGGAGGAATCGGTCAGCTCGTGCACATTGTCGCCGTTTTTGATAAGGGTCTGCGTAACCGACTGGATGTTCGCCAGCATCTGTTCGATGGCCGATGACGACTGGGACACGCTTGTCTGCTGTCGCTCGACATGGCCGTTGAGCTTGTCGATGTTGACGGTGATCTGCTCCATGGTGGCGTTGGTCTCGGTAACGCTGGCGCTCTGGTTGATGACCCGGTTCTTGATGCTCTGGATGTTGGCGTTGATCTCGTGCATCGCCGCAGCGGTTTCGGTCATGTTGCTGGCAAGGTCGCCTCCGATGTCGGAGAGGGCCTTTGCCTGTATCTTGATGTTCATTACCAGGTTTTTGATTTTTTCGAGGGTCTGGTTGAAGTACTTTGCCATTCTGCCGATTTCGTCGTTGGAATGTATATCGATCGTCCGGGTAAGATCGCCTTCGCCCTGCGAAATGTCCTTGAGGGTATCGGCAACGGTGACAATCGGTTTGGTAGTGCTGCTTAAAACCAGGAAAACAATTACCGCCGCCACAACAATGGCCCCTATCGCCAGAAAAATGGTATAATCCCTTATCTTATTTACTTCGGTCAGAATGTGCGCATCGGTGATTGCTATCATCACCGTCCAGTATTGATCCGAGTTGCCTATCTGAAACGGCTTTGTCAGAACGCGCGTATTCGATTTAAGTACGGGAGAGTAGGTGCTGCAGGTGAACGGCTCCGCATTCTGGACAGCATGGTTCGCTTCCTCCCTATAAGGATCGTATATCGCTTCGACATCGATCAGCTGCTGTCCGACCCTGGCCTCGACCAGGTGGCCCATAATAAACCCGCTTCTCGAATACACCACCATCGCGGCAATTTCTTCGTGCGACTCAATCGTTCTTTGTACCTGACTCTGTATCCCGTCGATAACCAGGAGGCAGCCCACGCCTCCCACTACTTCATTTCTGCGGGAGTTAATAATGGGAACCATCATTATTATCGCATAAGTATCTTTTCCGTCTACTTTCCGGGGCATTGGGTCGTCCACCCGGTCTTTTCTCGCGTCGGGGCCGTTAAACCGCGCCATGGTAGCGGGAATATCGGCGCTGGCACGGGCAAGGATCTGGCCCGATTCCTTGGTATAGGTCATGGCGTACTGTCCAGTCGGAGTAGACCCATCCCGGCCGATATTCAGCGCGTCGCTGTCCAGGATGTCCGGTCTCCAGATTGAGTAAATCAGCGACCAACTGGGATTCGAATCCAGTGTAGCCAGCAGCATACTGTCAAACCGATCGCGCCTCTCGCCTTCCGGTATATCCTCGTAGTCCTCCATAATATCCGCAAGGGTGCGCAGCGACCGTATATGGCCTTCTTCCCGTCCCTGCCAATATGTGGCCTGTTCGCTGGCCAGATAGTCCAGACCGCGCAGACTTAATTCAATGCTAATATTGGAAGCTTGGCGCAGAAGCAATATGGCTATTCCAACAACGATAGCCGCAACAATTGCAATCATCATTAGGCTCAGTTTAAACTTAATTTTCATTGGGCTTCTCCTATTTGTATAATTTTACACCCATTTCGGCTAAATCGCAATATTGTAATATTTTTGGCGGCTATTTTCTGTAACCGGGCCAATGTAAGGCTAATTGCTACTTTCAATTGAAAGTATAAACCGGTTTTCAGTCCTGGGCAAGCCGGAAAAGCGCCACAAATTCCCCCGGGCTTATGTCCTCCGCTCCAAGCCTGTTTTTGTAGTCCAGGGGCATTCCAAGGTCGAAAAAGTCGAAACCGTGCTCTTTCAGGTGTAAAGCGGTAAGGATCAGCTGCGCCGTACCGGCATTGCTCTCGTCGTAATACCCGGAATACGAGGTATAGACCCTGCCCGCCTGTATTCCGAACTCGCCGGCAATCAGTTCGCCGTCCCGGTACAGGGCAAAGGACATGGGATTCAGGCCCCGCAAGGCGTCCCTGCGGATAACCCGGATCGCCTCGACCAGGGGCGGGGTGAGCCAGCCGTTTCCGTGAATTTCCAGGCACCGCCCTACGATACGGTCAAAATCGGCACCGGCCCGCAGCTCGTACCGGCGCAGGCACCGCCTGATGGACTTTTTGATATGGAGCCTGTCGAAAAACAGCGCCGATCTGACCAGGTGGAGTTTGGGCAGGAGGATATAGCAATCCGTATCCTCCGGTTCCTCCAGTTTTGAGGACATTACCAAAAAACCTGCTTCCATCAGCCGGGCGATAAAGTCCGCTTCAAAATTCAGCGAAACGCAGAACTCCTCGCCGTAACCGGTTTCCAGCATCGCGTCGACAATCCGGCGGGGATCGTCCTGGGGCATTATTACCAGATAACCGGAGTCGGTGTATCGGAGGACCGTATGATCTATTTCGCGGCGCGCCCGCGTCCCGCCCTTTTGGCTTTGGCCGCAGCCGGTTTTTTCTTTTTTGGAGCGGCTTTCTTTGCAGCGGCTTTTTTGGGGGCAGCGCCTCTTTTGGAGGAGGCGGCCTTTTTTACAGGGGGTTTCCTGGGGATTGGCTTTTTCCCCGATGCCGGGTCCTTTGTAAACTTGGAAATGCCATTGACAATATTCATCAGAGCCTTGTCTTTGGACGCTTCCGCCAGGTCCCACTTCATCTGCATGTTCAGCCAGAATTCGGGATTGGTGTTAAAATACCTGGCAAGCCTCAGCGCGACGGGGACCGAGATTCTCGTTTCTCCGAGGGCAATGAGGCGGACCGCCGACTGGCTCAGGTGGATGTCCCTGGAAAGTTTGAAGGGGTTAAGGTGGTTTTTCTCCAAAAGATCCGTCAGAAAAGCTCCGGGGGATTGTAACGTTTTTTTAGCCATGATTTCTCCTTTTATGGTATGATAGGCAATTATAGCAGAAATGTGATACTGTGTATATAACCAGTGTGAAAAAAACGCATAAAAAAACAAACAAAATATTCGCCGCTGTGATTATAGCCACAATGGTTTTTGCCGCAGTGAGCCTTTTGCACTTTGCCAATGCCTTTCAGTATCTGGAATTTAAATCCTATGATTTGCGGGTAAAGTCTTTTGCGCCTTTAACGCGGCCTTCGGACGAGATCATCATACTTTTTGTAGACCAGAGCAGCATCTCATGGGCGCAGGAAGAACGGGGCTGGGGCTGGCCCTGGCCGCGCAAGGCCTACGCCGAAGTGCTGGAATATATGAACATCGCCGGAGCTGCTTCTGTCGCCTTTGATATTATTTTTTCCGAGCCTTCCATTTACCGCAATTCCCGGCAGGACGAAATAATTGACAGTATTACGACGAATCTGGAAACGGCCCAGGGTGCGATCGCGCGGGGGCAGGCGGCGGGGACGCATTTCAGGGAGGTAGCAAGAAGCCTCCGCGAACTGAGTTCACGGGAAGACGACGCTTCTTTTGCCGCCGCCTCGCAGGACTACGGCAGGGCGGTGCAGACGGTTTTCTTTTCGAGCCAGACAGGCAGCGCCCTGTCCTGGCCGCCCGATCTTGAAAAGCCGCTGTTCGAACCGGAGGGCTTCGGCGGCTTTTTCGAAAAATTTGTCCCCAGAGAAGGCGCAGGGGGCATGAGCGCGCAGTTTCCCATCGAGAGACTCAGCAGCACAGCCGGCGCGCTGGGCTGCATCACCGGCGAGCACGATCCCGACGACGTGATCCGGCGGATGCGGCTATTCACCGTTTTTGGCGACAAGGCGGTGCCCGGACTTGGTCCCGCTTCGCTTCTTGTTTCCGGGCATGATGCAAACATCGTTTTTAATCCGAAAAAATCGAGCATCCAATGGGGAAATTTTACCATCCCCGTTGACAAAAACGGGGCGAGCCTCCTCCGTTTCCGGGGCAGCCTTGACCGGTATATTCCCTACTCGGCAAAGGAAATTTTGCAGAGTTACGAAGAATACCAGCGCGGAGAGGAACCCCTGCTGCACCCCGATTTTTTTACGGGTACGCATGTGTTTTTCGGTCTGTACGCCCCCGGCCTGTTTGACATTTTCAGCACCCCCATTTCTTCGATGTACCCCGGCATGGGGGCGCACATTACCATGCTGGACAACATCCTGTCGGGAGATTTTATCCGCGAAAGCCGGCAATGGTTTAACCTGCTGGTCCTTTTCGCAGTGGTGGGCTGCACCGTTCTGCTCTGCCTGTTTTCGGACCGCATACTCCTGCCGATAGGCGGAACCGTGCTTGCCGTAGCGGCCGTTGTCGCCGCCGCCTTTGCCGCCTACTACCGGCTCTGCCTCTGGCTCCCCATGGTTACGCACCTTGCCGGAATTGCCGCCGCTTTTATCAGCGCCACTTTGTACAACTACGCCACCGAGGGCAGCCAGAAGCGTTTTATCAAATCGGCGTTCAGCCAGTACCTTTCCCCCAAGGTAATCGATCAGATAATAGCCGATCCTTCGCAGCTCAAGCTGGGCGGCGAAAAGCGGGAGATGACGGCGATCTTTACCGATGTCCGCAGCTTTTCGACGATTACCGAAGTCCTCGGCGATCCAAAAAAACTCGTCGAACTGCTTAACCACTACCTTACCAGAATGAGTGACATCATCCTTGCAAACCAGGGAACCATCGACAAGTACGAAGGCGACGCAATAATCGCCTTCTTCGGCGCACCGGTACATTTTGACAACCACGCCGTCCTTGCCTGCCGCTCGGCGATACAGATGAAAAAAGCTGAAGCAGAGTTTAACCGCGAATCCATTGCCTCGGGACTCATCACCGAAGAGCTGCTGGACATAATGGCACGCAAAGGCATTCTGCGGGACCGCAGCGATCCCGTTCCGATGTTTACCCGCATCGGGATTAACACCGGCGACATTGTCGTCGGCAACATGGGAACGCCCAAAAAAATGAACTACACGATGATGGGGAACGCGGTAAACCTTGCCGCACGGCTGGAAGGGGTGAACAAGCAGTACAACACCGGCGGCATATTGATCAGCGAACATACCAGGGCGCAAATTGGCGATGAATTTGCCTTACGGCCGCTGAGCCGCGTCCGCGTAGTGGGGATTAACACACCCCTGCGCCTGTACGAGCTTTTGGCGATAAAACGGGATGCAGCCCCGTCCGTTCTGGAAATGGTGCAAAGCTGGAAACGGGGGATGGCCCTGTATGAACAGAAGGATTTTTCCGCCGCCTCGGCTGTTTTCCATACGATATGCCAGCAGAATGGTGATGACCTTGCCGCAAAAAAGTACTATAATCGATGTTGCAGATACAGTGCCCAAACGCCCGACGAAGAGTCATGGGACGGAGGGGTAGACAATTTAACGGAGAAATAAATGAAAAAAATTATTGTAACGATTAGCCTTGGCGCCTTCGCATTGGCGATCCTGACGGCACAGGCGGCAAGGGGCGGCACGATGTATGTCGCCGCGAAAACCATCGACCTGAAGTCTTCGACGGGATTTTTCGCCTCAAAAAAAGGCAGCCTGGCATACGGCGAACAGGTAACGGTATTGCAGGTAAACGGAAACTGGGCGGAGGTGCACCCCTCGGCCAATGCGTCAGTTTCGGGCTGGACAAGCATGGCCGGCCTGACGGCAAAGCGGGTCGTGGCGGGCAGCGCCGCCAGCGCATCGGCAAGCGAGGTGGCGCTTGCGGGAAAGGGTTTTGGCCAGGAAATCGAAAACGCCTACCGTTCGGAGGGAAGCCTGAACTACGCCGAAGTAGACAGGATGGAAGCGCAGAAAGTAAGCGATCGGGAAATGTACGATTTTCTTGCCGCAGGCCGCCTGTCGATGGGAGAATGACGCGCGCCGCTATTTTTTTTTCGCTCTGGCAGCTTTAATTTTTGTATAGCCGATAATCAGAAGGGTTCCCGGAATTAATACCACCGCGGCGTTAACACCGGCGGCGGCAAATCCCTGGGCAGTAACCTTCTCGAATGGTTCCCTGTAAATAAGAAGATCCAGCGCACGGGCGAAAAAAACCCATGTCAGCGCGTTGGTTAAAATCTGAATTCCGTTAAAATAAAACACCTGGGAAATGCCAAATCCGCCCTCGGCAATTTTAAAGAAATTGCGGAAAGAACCAATGGTAAGGCCGAAAAGGGCGGAAGATATCACCCAGCTCCACCAGATACCGCCCAGAGACAGATCGGTCAGCGCATGCCCGATAAGACCGATAAAAAAACCCGCCAGCGATCCGAAAATCGCGGCAAAAGCCGCAAGAACGGCTATCCCCAGGTTGATATTGGTATCGGGAATTCCGGTTGGAATCGCCGCAAAACGCATCAGCACAAACATAAGCGCCGCCCCAATGCCAATAACCGCAGCTTTTTCAGCGACAATATTCCTGCTTCCCATTTTGTCCCCCGGAAAGTATTATACTGTATTTTATGAATCTGTGGTAGAATGATACACATGAAAATATCCGGAGGCATAAAGGACATAGTAAAAGCTGTCGGTACCCGGCTGATACCGGGACTGTTTTTCATCTCTGCACTGACGACGCTGATTATCTCCGAAGCGGTGAATTTTCACATGAATGCCTATGAAATATCAGTTAACGAAACTACCAACAGTCATTTAAGGGCGTCGGTAAAGGCGCTCGCGGGACTGATTAGCGCGGAAGATCTGGATCGCTTTCATACAATTGAAGATACTGACGATCCGTATTATCAGGAAATACGGGAGCAGCTTATCAGGTTTGCCGAAGAATACGATGTCCTCTATGCCTACTACTGGCGCGATTACGGGGACGGCATGCTGCAATATATTGCCGACAACGATACCGACCCGGAAACCCAGGTTGGGCTTGAGAGTTTTTATGAAATAGAGAAGGTCGCCCTTGATGCGCTTGCCGGAAATATCGGCGTAACCGACCTGGGAACCTACACCCCCACATGGGACGGCCTGCTGACCGGCTACGCCCCGGTTTTTGACAATGACGGCAACATTTCCTGCGTCGCCGGCGTAGACATCAGCGACGAATTTATCATCCGCCGCCGGGAAAGCGCCCGGCAAATGACAATTCTCCAGATCACTGCCATTCCAATCGCCATTATCTTCGGCATTCTGAACGTGCTGCTCTACCGCAGAAAGGCCAGGCAAATCGAAGAGGCCAACAATAAACTTCAGTACTTTAACAACAATCTGCGCCATGCCTTTTCTACTTATCTGTCGGAAGACGTGGTGGAGGAGATTGTATCCGATCCCACGCGCCTCCACCTTGGCGGGGAAAAACGGTATATGACCGCCCTCTTTACCGACATCAGAGGTTTTTCCACCATCGCCGAGGCATTGAGTCCCGAATATTTGGTAGAACTGCTTAACTATTATCTCTCTACCATGAGCGACATTATCCTTGAGCAAAAGGGAACGATTGACAAATACGAAGGAGACGCCATTGTTTCCTTTTTTGGCGCGCCGCTGGTGCTTCCCGACCATGCGCTGCGTGCCTGCCTTGCGGCAATCATGATGAAACGCATTGAAGCCGACGTAAACAGTTACATCAAAAAAAACGATCTGAGCCCCTCGCCGTTGTTTACCAGGATGGGGATAAATTCCGGCGATATGGTAGTGGGCAACATGGGAACCCAGAAAAAGATGAATTACACCATCGTCAGCAATGCGGTAAATCTGGCGGCGCGGCTGGAGGGGGTTAACAAGCAATACGGCACCTGGATTCTGGCATCGGAAAATACGATTAACGCCGCCCAGGGACGGCTGCTTTCCCGGCGGCTCGACCGGATACGGGTGATGGGGATTCAGGAGCCGGTGCGTATCCATGAGATTCTGGAAACAGAGGACAACGCTCCGGCGGACTTGCTTGAGAAGGTACACCTCTTCCACAATGCCCACGACTTTTTTGAAACCCGCAGATGGGAAGAGTCACTGGAAACATTCAATCAACTGCTGGCACGATTCCCCGACGACGAGCCTTCCCTTCTGTATGCACGGCGCTGCCGCCGTTTCATCGAATTTTCGCCTCCGGACGGCTGGGACGGTGTGTTCAACTTCGATGAAAAATAGCTATACTGAACCATGCCGGATAAGAATCCCCCCCTGTACCTGATTGACGCTTACGGGCTAATTTACCGCTCGTACTTTGCTTTTATGAACAGCCCCCTTCGCAACAGCGCCGGGAAAAACGTTTCCGCGCTTTTTGGTTTTTCCCGCACGGTGATAAGCCTTTTAATCGACGGCGCTCCTTTGGCAAATGCGGACGGCGCTCCCGGCGAAAAAAAAATACCGAAGCTGCTGGCGGCGGTGTTCGATTCGCGCACCCCGACCTTTCGCCACCAAATGTTCAGCGAATACAAGGCGAACCGGCAGAAAGCCCCGGATGAACTGCACGAACAGGTTCCGCTGGTAGAAGAATTTCTCGCTGCCCTGAACGTCCCCAGCCTGCGCGTCGACGGTTTTGAAGCGGACGACATCATCGCCACGCTGGCGGAAAAATGCAAAGCGGAAAAACGGCAGTGCTACATACTGTCATCGGACAAGGACCTTTTGCAGTTGGTGGGCGGCGGCGTGTACGAACTGCGCCCGGCGAAGCGCGGACAGGCAGAGGGCGGACAGGCAGCGGGGCCAAACTGGGACATGGTCGGTCCGGCGCAGGTAAAGGACGAATGGGGCGTCACACCGGACAAGGTGCTCGACCTGCTTTCGCTTACCGGCGATTCGTCGGACAACATTCCCGGGGTAAAGGGCATCGGCGAAAAAACCGCCGCAGAACTGATGGCGCGCTACGGATCGCTGAACGAAATTTACCGGAACCTGGCCGGCATCAGCGGGTCGAAAGGAAAGAAAATCGCCGAAGGAAGGGAAAGCGCCTATTTTTCGCAGTCGCTGATCCGGCTTGAGTGCAACGTGCCCCTGCCCATCGCTAATGTCAGCGAGCTTTCCGCAGAAAACCTCAACCGCGCGGCGGGGGCAAAGGTGCTGTACCGCGAAGGCATACGGGCAGGGGCAAAGCAGCTTGACGCCAACACCGGCGCTTCCGGCGGATCAGAGCCGCCGTCCGCACGGCAGAGCGCGCCGGATTCGGCGGACACCGCTGCGCCGGCGTTTGCCCCGGACAAGGCCCTGTTCGGCAACGGCACATACAAAACGATCCTCGACCTCGCAGAACTTAAAACGATCCTCGCCGAGGCGAAAAAGCAGAAGCTCCTCGCCCTCGATTTTGAAACCGATTCCCTTGATGCGTGGAACTCGCGCCCCATCGGTATCTCCCTGGCGCTTAGACCTAAAGAGGCGTACTATGTGCCGCTCGCCCCACACGGCGTAAGCGAGGACGGTACAGCCGCCGATCCCAATCACTGCGATCCCGCCGTAGTCCGCGCCCTCCTGGCCCCGTTGCTGGCCGATCAGAAAATGACCGTGGTTGCGCATAACGCAAAGTACGACTACAAGGTCAGCCGAGGCTGGGGCATTGAACGCTGGCAGTGCAAAATATGGGACACCATGGTCGCGGCCTGGCTTGCCGATCCCCAGCGGAGCAGCTATTCCCTGGATTCGCTTGCGTCGTACATCTTCAATTACACGCCTGTTGCCTACAATGATATTGTACCCAAGGGCCGCGCCTTTGATGCCGTCCCGCTGGAAACCGCCGCGCGCTACTCCGGCGAGGACTCAGACCTCTGCATCCGCCTGATGGCCCACCTGGAAAAGCAGCTTGCCGCCGCAGACGCAATGCCGCTCTTTGAAAAAATTGAAATGCCCCTGCTGCCGATCCTTGCCGAAATGGAAGGCGCGGGAATAAAAATAGAACCAAAGGTGTTAACCGATTACGGCGTTGAACTTGAAGCGGAGCTTGCAAAGATTCAGGGCGAAGCCTGGAAGATGGCGGGGCACGAGTTCAACCTTTCCTCGACCAAGCAGCTTCAGGAAGTGCTGTTCACCGAGCGCAAACTTACGCCGGGAAAGAAAATAAAAACCGGCTATTCAACCGATGCGGCGGCGCTGGAAGAACTTGCCCGCGAAGACCCCCTTCCCGCGCTGATACTCCGGCACCGCACGCTGGCAAAGCTCAAATCCACCTACGTTGACACCCTTGCCGGCATGGCAGACTCTGCGGGGCGGCTGCACACCCATTTTGACCAGTGCGGAACCGCCACCGGCCGCCTTTCCAGCCGCGAGCCTAACTTGCAGAACATCCCCATACGCGCCGAGGAAGGCCGCCGCATCCGCGAAGCCTTTGTCGCCGCAAAAGGCTGCACCCTGATTTCCGCCGACTACAGCCAGATAGAGCTGGTCGTTCTGGCGCATCTGTCGCAGGACGAAAACCTCGTCGCCTCTTTCCGGGAAGGAACCGACGTTCACGCCCGCACCGCCGCGCTGATCTTCGGCACCGGCGAGGACAAGGTTTCCGGCGACCAGCGGCGTATCGCCAAGACGATCAACTTCGGCGTGATGTACGGCATGAGCGCCTTCCGCCTCGCAAACGAGCTGAATATCAGCCGCAGCGACGCGAACAATTTTATCGCCGCCTACTTTAACACCTATGCGGGGGTGCGGCGCTTTATCGAAGAGCTGATCAGAAAAACAGAGGGCTGCGGCTACGCTTCCACAATCATGGGACGCCGCCGCTACATCCCCACGATTAACTCGCGGAACAAAACCGAAAAAGCCGCCGCCGAACGCATTGCGGTTAACACTCCCATTCAGGGATCGGCGGCGGACATCGTTAAAATCGCCATGCTTAAACTGGACCGGCGGCTTGCCGCAGAGGAGAGCAAAGCCCGCCTGCTTCTTCAAGTTCACGACGAACTGATCCTTGAGTGTCCAAAAGAAGCCGCCGCCATGACGGCAGACCTGGTCAGATCGGAAATGGAGCAGGCGGTAAAACTCAGCGTCCCGCTGCGGGTCAGCGTGGAAACGGCGGGCCGCTGGGGAAGTTTCCACTAACGCCATGATTGAGATTACGGGAAAGTACAACACCGCAAAAGTTTTTACCGACACGCTGGACGAAAAATCCAGGGATCAAATTGCCTGCCTCTGCGACCAGCCTTTTACGGAAGGCAGCGTTATACGGCTCATGCCCGATGTCCATGCCGGTGCGGGATGCACCATCGGGACAACCATGACCATCGGCGAAACCATCGTTCCCAACCTGGTCGGCGTTGACATCGGCTGCGGCATGGAAACGGCAATCATCAAATCGAACTCACCGCACGCGAAGGATTTTGATCCCGCCCGCCTTGACGAAATAATCCATGCCCACATCCCCAGCGGCATGAACGTGCGGGACTCTGAACACGGCTTTGCCTCCGAGATCCCCTTTGAAAACATCCGCTGCCCGGCGATCAATACGAAGCGGGCGAAAAAAAGCATCGGAACGCTTGGAGGCGGCAACCACTTCATCGAGGTAAACCGGGACGATGAAGACAGCCTTTACATCGTGATCCATTCGGGCAGCCGCCATCTGGGAACCGAGATCGCCGGGTATTATCAGGAAGCGGCGCAGAAACAGCTTAACGAACACCGCAAGAACGACATACCCAGAGAACTCGCCTATACATCAGGCGGTCTGTTTGACGATTACATCAACGACATGAAGATCACCCAGCGCTTCGCCTTGATCAACCGGAAGGCGATGATGGCAGTGATATTGCAGGAATTGAATATTCCCGATGAGGCAGTCAGCGAACGGTTTTCGACGATACACAACTACATCGACACCGAATCGATGATCCTCCGCAAGGGCGCCGTTTCCGCAAAGCTCGGAGAAAAACTCCTCATCCCCATTAACATGCGCGACGGCAGCCTTGTCTGCGAAGGGCTGGGCAACGCCGACTGGAACTATTCCTCCCCCCACGGAGCGGGCAGGCTGATGAGCAGGTCGAAGGCATTCGCGACTCTCAGGATGGACGAGTATGAAAATGCGATGCGGGGGATTTACTCCACTTCGGTAAACAGGGAAACGCTGGACGAAAGCCCGATGGCGTACAAGAGCATGGACGACATTATTTCGCAGATAGGGCCAACGGCAAAAATACTGACGCGAATCAAACCGGTGTACAACTACAAAGCGGCAGAGGGCATCAAAAAATGGAAACGGCGATGATCGATATTTCCAGCATGTTTATGATGCAGATATTCCTTCTCTGCCTTATATTCATCGGGATAATAACCGTAAAAACACGCATGGTGGACGCGCACAGCCGAGCCGCCCTGTCAGAACTCATACTCAACATATTCCTGCCATGCAGCATCCTGGCTTCTTTTTTTGGAACCGATCGTTCCAAACTTCCTTCTTTGGGAATTATGATGGTGATTTCGCTGGGAATTCTGGCATTGAGCTTTGCAATTTCCCTGCCGCTGTACAAGCGGGTGGACCGGGAACAGAAAAAAGTTTTGCTGTACGGCACCCTTATTTCCAACGCCACATTCCTGGGGCTGCCGATAGTGGAAAGCGTATACGGGGCAGAAGGCCTTCCCTATGCGGCGGTGTATCTTGTACCGCTGCGGATAGCTCTGTTAACCTTTGGCATAGCCATTTTTACCGGCGGAAAGGGAAATTTGCGGCAGGTGTTTCTGCATCCCTGCCTCATAGCCACATACCTTGGCATCCTCGCGATGATTTTCGGGTTTACCCCGCCCGCCCTGGTTTCCCGGCTGATCACCAGCCTGGGAAACTGCACCACCCCGGTTTGTATGCTGGTGGTCGGCTGTATCCTCGCCTCGGTGAATCCCCGAAAAGTCGTCACCGCTCTGGTGATGTACTTTTCATTCATCCGCCTGGTTCTTATTCCCCTTCTGGTGATGGGAATCCTGCTGATCTTCCGTCCGCCGCCCATCGTAGCGGGAGCGTCGGTGATCCTCGCCGGAATGCCAGCCGGTGCGACCACTTCGATTCTTGCCGATAAATACGGGGCGGACAGGGAACTTTCGTCAAAGATAGTCTTTGTCAGCACCTTCCTTTCGATGATCACCGCCCCCGCCCTGGCCTGGCTCCTGCAAAAAGCGTTATAGAATATTTTGTAATTCCTCACGCAGAGGCGCAAAGCTCGCAGAGGAATACGCGCCTCCGCGCCTCTGCGTGAGTTCTTAACACATTAACGCCCGTGCATTTTTTGCGGCGCGTGCCGGGGCATCTGGTGGTGCTGGTGGTGGCGCATCTGCTGGGGCATCGGATGGGGCCACTGGTTTTGAAAATTCGACACGGGGCGGGCCAGATCGTAATCTTTCCCGTTAAGGGTCATTTTTTGCACGGAGAGGAATTTAACCGTATCGTCCCGAAGGCCGGGGAAGGCATTTCCTTCAAGCGTTACCGCCGCACCTTCGCTGAGGCCGTCGATAAAGCCAACAAAGCGGTGAAGTCCGTCGACGATGTAAACTGTGCCGCCGTCGGTAACGGCAATCATTCCCCGCACGATGGCCAAATTACCGCTAACGCTTACACTTTCCGGCTGCAGCCGCGTCGGCCATTCATTGCCGCCCCTTTGCCGGGGAGCAGCGTCACGCCGGGGCTGCGACTCAGGCCCACGCTGTAATTGCTGTCCTTCGGGATTCCGCCGCTGTCTTGATCCTTGATCTTGGCCTGGCCTTTGGTCCTGGCCCTGACCGTCGTTGTAGCCCTGCGCGGAAAGAAAAGCAATCGCGCAGGAAGCCAGCATAATAATCAGCATTGTCCGTTTCATAATAAAGCCTCCATTGGTTTATTTTTGATGCTCATTTATAGTAATAACAACGCAGGCCGCATAAGGTTTCATCTAAACCGGATTTCACTGAAAATACCGCACGCCGGCTTCAAAAATGTTCTGCCGCTTGTTGCCCGGTATGTTGATGTGGACATACTCGCCGCGCCGCTCAGAATGACCCATCTTGCCGAGTATCCTGCCGTCCGGGCTGCACAATCCCTCAATGGCAAAATCAGAACCGTTGGGATTATCCGGCTCGTGCAGGGCGGGCTGCCCGTCCGCATCGGCATAGCAGAAGGGAACCTGCCCGTTTTTAAACAGCGCCTCCCCTTCCTCGCGGCCGATAACGAGGCGACCTTCGCCGTGGCTCACCGGCAGTATGTGCACGTCGCCGGGCTTTTCCAGCGCAAGCCATGGCGAAGAATTTGCCATTACCCGTGTGCGAACCATGCGGGAAACGTGCCGCCCGATGCGGTTAAATGTAAGCGTAGGCATGTCACCATCAGCCCTGCGATAGCTGCCGTAGGGAACCAGCCCCAGTTTGATCAGCGCCTGGAAGCCGTTGCATATCCCCAAAATCAGCCCATCGCGGTTTTCCAGCAGTTC
>WRJO01000061.1 GCA_009778545.1 Treponema sp.
ATTTTAAACCCATCTGCGGGCTTCCCGGCTGCGTGATGTATTCCGACAGGACGATTTTCGATCTTGCCCTGCCCCGCCTGCTTGCCGACCTGCCTGTCACCGCCGAATGGCTGACCGGCCTCGGCAACGGCGGCCTATGCCTCCACTGCCCCGAATGTCATTTCCCCAACTGCTCCTTCGGCAAATCCGGCTAGGCTTTTATTTAATATTTTCACGCAGAGGCGCGGAGATTTTTTTCGAATATTTTCACGCAGAGGCGCGGAGGTATGATTCGCAATATTTCACGCAGAGGCGCGGAGGCGCAGAGGACGCGGAGAACGATTCGTTGTTCGTAGGCTGCCCGTAATCTTCAAGCCATGCGGAGGAAGGAGGAATGAGGAAGTAGGAAGGAGGAAGTGGGGTCCCACTCTAGCCAGGAGTGGAGTCCTACTTCCGAAAGATACCCAAAAAACCACGAAACACCCCGACTCCCCACTCCCTATTCCCCAGACCCTACTCCCCACTCCCCACTCCCCACTCCCTTAATCCCCCTCTTAACCTTTGCGCCCTCTGCGCCTCTGCGCCTCTGCGTGAGTTATTTTCAAATTACATCCCCGCGCCTCTGCGTGGAATCTTCGAACAAGGCCTACTTTCCCCTCAGGGCCTGGATGTTTTTTCCGGCGATGCGGAAAAGATCGCCGATGGCTTTGCCGATGGATTTTTTGGCCGCCTCGTCGATGTGCTTGAGCGAATTGATGATGCCGACTATGGATTTAAGCCAGTCCGATGCCAGCTCTGTTACGGATTGGGCGTGGGTGGCGCCTAAAATCGTATAGAGAGCCTCGATAAATTGGTGCCGCTGTTCGGTTTCCATGCCGTTTATCCAGTCGCGAAGGATGCTGTCGACAAGAACGCTTTCCCTGCTAAGCTCTTCGGCACGGGCAATGTCGTTGTGAATGATTTCCCAGGAACAGAGGTCGTGCTGCATCAGGCCGGTTTCCGTGCTTTTTACAATCACGGGAGTTTCCCCATGTTCAAATAACATTCCGATAATTGACGACTGGGGAACAAATGCCCGGATGCGGCTGCGGATAGCACGGTAGCCCCTGCCTTCGACAAATTGCCGATGAAAACCAGGCGCGTCATTGCTGTAAACAGCGACAATGCGGCGGCGGGTTGTCTTGCCGCAGCATGAGGCGGCGTAAATCGCCAGGTTGCCGCCTTTTGAATGTCCCGCTACGAGCAGGGAACCTTTGAACCTTCCGGCCATTTTTTCGAGGTAGGCCGCCGCTTCCAACTGCGAGGGAACCGGCTCGCTCAGGCTCATATTAAAATCTTCCTTCCAGCCGACAAGGCTCATGTCCGTTCCCCGGTATACGATGAGCAGAGACCTTTTAAACATTTTCTTGCCAAGGACGACGCTGACCGCCGAAAACTGCTTTTCGCTTACAAGGTCGGTCTGGTTCACATAGCAGGTAAGACGGCAATTTTTAAATCGCTGCGCCGTCCCCATCGCGCCGACCAGGGCAGCGGCTTCAATAACCGTCAGATCATTAAGAAAAGATGGATTATCGTGCTGCCGCTTGGCTATTTGTTCCGCCGCATCCGCAATGCACACGCCGCCCTTTGCTTCTGGACCGCCGACAATTCCGTCCAGGGGCAGATACGCCAATTGCGAAAAAATGATATTGTCAACCGGGTTGAACGGGGACTGCGCGAACGTCAAATCGCCCCGCCAGGCAATGTAATCGAAGATATTAGCCATAGCCACAATCATAAACCTAATATCAACGAATGTGAATTCTTCCCCTATTTTCTTTCACGGAGGCACCAAGGCACAGATGAATGCACGATATTTGCAAAATACTAGTAAAACTCTGTGCCTCTGTGCCTTTGTGAGAGTTATCTAAAGTACAGTTTTAATGCTATAATGTGTTTGATGGAAAATGGCGGCAAATACGGCTTGCTTTCTAGTTGCACTAGCGGGGGGTGCGGGGCGAAGATTGGGCCGGGGGAACTCGCTCCCCTGCTTGGGGCTTTGCGCCCGCCTGACGATAAAAATCTGCTGGTGGGGTTTGATTGTTCCGACGATGCCGCCGTCTATGCCCTGGATGACGGGCGGGCGATTGTGTCGACAGCCGATTTCTTTTCCCCGATGGTCGATGATCCCTTTACCTTTGGGCAGATCGCCGCCGCCAACGCGCTCAGCGATATTTACGCGATGGGCGCTGCGCCGTTTTTGGCGCTGAACCTTGTCTGCTTTCCCGAAAAGCTGCCCAAATCCGCGCTGGCGGACATTCTTGCCGGGGGCGCCGAAAAAGTCGCCGAAGCAGGCGCGGTAGTGGGCGGCGGCCATTCGATCTACGACCGCGAAACCAAATACGGGCTTGCCGTTACCGGCATGGCCGAAAAGAAAAACATCATTCGCAACAACACGCCGCAGGCCGGACATTCCCTGATCCTTACCAAGCCCCTCGGCGTGGGCATCGTCATGGCGGCTGACAGGGCCGGCGCGGCAAGCGAGGTGGCGGTGCGAAAGGCAGTCGATTCCATGACCAGGCTGAACCGCTATGCCGCCGAAAAAATGCGCGGCTTTGCGGTGAGCGCCTGTACCGACGTTACCGGTTTCGGCCTGCTCTGCCACCTGCTGGAAATTTGCGGCGGCTCTTTCTCGGCGGAGATATGGCCGCAGGCGCTGCCGGTAATCGACGAAGCCGCCGCCTATGCCGGAGATTACCTGATCACTGCCGCCGGTCAGCGCAACCGGAACCATTTTTCGCAGTTCGGCACGGTCGACAGCCTGCCCTTCGCGATTCAGGAACTGATGTTCGATCCGCAAACATCAGGCGGCCTGTTGATCTGCGTCGACTCCGGGCAGTCACGGCAATTGCTCGCCGCCATACAGGAAGACGACCCTGAGGCAGCCATAATCGGGCGCATACTGCCCCGTCAGAATATAACAATACAGCTAAGGAGCGAATCATGACAACAATCAACATGATCGGACAACCCTGCCCCACCCCTGTGGTTGAGGCGAAAAAAGCCATGTCTCAGTCCGGCTCGTCCGGCGTTATCGTACTGGTCGATAATCCCATTGCCGTGCAGAACCTGGAAAAAATGGCGAAAGGCACGGGCTGCGGATTCTCCTGGGAACAAAAGGGAGAAGGTGAATTTGCCGTGACAATTCTGGCAGGAGAACCAGAAGGCAGCCCCGCCGTGTCTCAGATGCAGCCTGCGGGAAATACCGGCGGCATTACTTTTTTTATCACCGGCGATCAACTCGGCATAGGCGATGAGAAGCCAGGAAAAATGCTGATGAAAGGTTTTCTTTATACGCTGTCGCAAGCGTCTGTTACGCCCGCCGCCTTGCTTGTAGTAAACTCCGGGATCAAACTGACTACCCAGGGCTCGCCGGTGCTGGACGAACTGCAGGCCCTCTCCGCCAAAGGCACAAAGATACTCACCTGCGGCCAATGCCTTACCTATTACGGCCTGGAAGACACACTGGCTGTTGGAGACGTCGGCCACATGCTGGAAATGGTCGAAATAATGAACGCCGCCCCGCGAGTCATGACGCTCTGACAATGAGAAGTGGGTAGTGGTTAGTGATTAGTGGGTAGGCTGTGTTTTCATTTACCGAAAAAATAATCATTCGCGGCGGCGGCGACCTGGCAACCGGCGTGGCGCAGAAATTTTTCCGCGCGGGGTTTCCCGTGGCGATACTGGAAACGCACACGCCCACCGCAATACGCCGCAGCGTCTCTCTCTGCGAGGCGGCGTATGACGGTTTCGCCTGTGTTGATGATCTAAAATGCCGCAAAGTCGCCGATACGGACAAGATGGAAAGCTGCTGGCAGGATGGCATCATACCGCTTCTTGTCGATCCCACAGGCGAATCAATACGAACGATACGCCCCGCCGCCGTTATTGACGCGATCATCGCCAAGCGATGCCTCGGCACAAACCGCGCCATGGCGGATATTACCATCGCCCTGGGACCGGGCTTTCGCGCTGGGGAAGATGTTGATATAGTGATCGAAACGATGCGCGGCCACGACCTTGGCAGGCTTATCTTCAGCGGATCCGCCATGCCGAATACCGGCATCCCCGGCGAGGTAGGCGGCCAGAGCGCCCGGCGGGTACTGCATGCGCCGGTTTCGGGGATCGTCGTTCATAAAAGGCACATCGGCGATGTTGTTGGTAGCGGCGATGTATTGTTAACCATTGGAGGCATGGCGGTTAACGCACCGTTCGGCGGCCTTTTGCGCGGCCTTATCCGTGAGGGAATAGAGGTGCCTCAGGGTATGAAGGTTGCGGATGTAGACCCGCGCACAGACGTTAACTGGCGCGCCATCTCGGACAAGGCCCGGTGCCTTGGCGGGGCGGCGCTGGAAGCGTATTTTTTTCTGAAACAAAACGGAGAAAACCGGTGACAGAAGACATATTGGCATTTGCCGCGCAAAACGCCGCAGAGTGCAGAAAAGTAGCGCTGGTAACCGTTACCGACACCGACGGAAGCTCTCCCGCAAGTCCGGGCCAGATGATGGCAGTTCTCGCAGACGGATCGTCGGCGGGGACGGTGGGGGGCGGCGCTTCGGAACACCGGATAATCAGGCAGGCGGTGGAAGCGATACAGAACGGCGAGCGGGTATTCAAGTTTTCTTTTGATCACACCGAAGACGGCATGATCTGCGGCGGCAGCATGGCAGGTTTTGGCAACGTTCTTGGCGCGCAGACGGGCCTTTGCATCTTCGGCGGCGGCCACATCGCCCAAAGCCTTGCCCGCATCGCCTCCCAAACCGGATTTTCCGTTACGGTAGTGGAAGACCGCGAAGAATTCGCCGCCAGTTTTAATAACGCCCGCTATTTGATCTGCAAACCGGATGAGTACGCGGCAACCGATCCGCTCGCTTCCTCGGAATACGCCGTCATCTGCACGCGGGGACATGCAAGCGACGAAGATGCGCTGCGCTACTGCCTGGGAAAGCATCTTGCCTATATCGGCATGATAGGCAGCGAAAAAAAAGTGTCCGCGCTAATGGAAAATCTGCGCGCCGGAAATTATTCGCAGGATAGCCTTGAAAGCGTCTACGCCCCAATTGGGCTGGACATCGCCAGCGCCATGCCCGCCGAAATCGCCGTCTCCATCCTCGCCGAGATCCTCCTCGTAAAAAACGGCGGCCGCCCCCGCCATAGATCTATCGTTTAAAAAATAATTTAAATATTCTCACACAGAGGCGCAGAGGCACAAAGTTTTCGTCCGAGGTCTTTAGCCCTCTATCGAAATCTTGCGAATATCAGGAGTCTAGGATTTTTGTACGCCGTTCGCAGACAACTCGCATTCCTCTGCGCCTCCGTGCCTCTGTGTGAGGGAATTGGCGGAATTATTTCAATTCGTAGAAGTTTTCGCTGACGGCGGCGCTGCTTCCTGCGCTGTCTCCAAGGGAGGAGAGTTTTCGCAGTTTGAGGCCGATGGTTTCACGCGCCGCTTCGCCGATAATCGCCTTTGCCTTGTAGCGGATCGCAAGGGCGCTGAATATTCTGGCGCGAACCGCCGCTCGGCCGACTGCCGTGTAGCCGGTTTCCGCTGACCAGGAAAAGGTACATTCGCCCGATTCAACGCCGAAACGGCATTCGTCAAACATCGGGTCGCCAAGGAGCTTGGTAACGCACTGCGTCGCCCGTAAGGCGGGGTGCGTTCCGTCCCGGCAGTTATCGAGCGGGGAACCAAAACAGGCAAGGGCGATGTTGCCTTCAAAACCGAGAAGCTGCGCACCGGCATTTTTGAAATACGCGGAAAACGTTTCGCGGAATTCGCCGGTAACAACCGCCGCTTCAAGCGGCTGTTCCCTGTCCTCGATCACTGATAGATGCTGGTTTTTTACGGCGATGATCGCCGCCTCGGCAGTGATCGTTTCGGCAAGCGCGGGGCGGCCGGTTTTGACTAGTAGCTTGAGCGCGTCGCGGTTCACCGAGCTTGCGTAGGCCAGCCTAAAGCGGAGCGTTCTGTCGTAGCCAATGCAAAACCGGGATACCGCCAGAACCAGCGTGCCGCCAAGACAGGCTGCGGCGGGAATAAGCGGATCGATCCAGTAGCCGCCGGCGACAAATGAAACGCAGAACGATAGCCCGCAAAGCAGGCTGGCGGCAAGACCTGTCAGCAAAAGCGGCAGAGGCCCCAGGGCGTGAATGCAGACAAGGACGGCGAGAGACGCAACAAGCGACCAAAAGACAATGTACATCATCTGCCCCGGCGTAACGCTGCGCCCGTTAAGCAGGGCGTTTGCCAGTAGTGCTGAAGATTCGGGGATTGCCCCGCCTGATCCCGCCGGACGGGCGACGGCAAGCGGCGTAGTGGCAACGGGCTGTTCCCCTTCGCTAACCGAAAAAGACGGCCCCATTATGCAAAACGAAGAATTCAGCTCCTGGGCAAGCAATGCGCGCAGATCGGTTAGCTCGCGGTGCTTTTCCCTCATCCCGACAAACGCGCGAATCAGTTCGTCCCTCAGTCCCTGAAGCTTGACGATGCCTTCCTCTTCGTGCCCTTCTCCGGCGATAAGTTCCTCATAACCGTTCACCAGAATCATCTCGGAAGGGCCGTAGAGAAATTCCTCCAGGCTGGCGACGTACTCCATTCGTGAGCGAATCCACGCCGCCCGCATTTCATCGTCAGGCTTCTGCAGCAGGTCTTCTTTTTTGATGTCGGTGAATTCGTACAGAATCGAAGGGATGTCTTCGGGCGTGGTTTCGGAATACGCGCCCATCGCTTCGGCTTCTTTGAGCAGCCGGGCCATGGCCCTGTCGGTGCGGTCATACTCGCTGAAAAGTTCCAGAGGCAGACGGCGAAAGCCGCTGTTTTTATGCGGCCGTTCAAAAAGCAGATTACCGCCTGAGTCCAGGTGAAAACGGTATTCGATTTCTTCTCCCTGAAACCGGAAGCGGTTTACCAATACCATGCCCGCTTCGGTATGTTCAACTTCAGATTCATTCCAGCGGGATGCAAGTGCGCGGTAGGCGATGTGTTCGACTCCTTCCGCCGTTATCGGAGCTATCCGCCTGAGCGCCCTGTCAGGATCGGGAACGGGCCGCGAGTACCATGGGATGTCGCCGGAAGGCTGGGGCCGCAGATCCGCCGCCGACGCTACCCTGCCGAAAACAACTGCTGCCTGCCCAGCCCGCTCGGAGCCTTCCTCGTCCTGGCGGATGGCTGCCGCGTTCAGCCGGTCCCGGCCTCGTTCCGCCAGTTCAACTACGCTTTCAACAAAAACCGGGGATTCCAGCGGCGAAATCAGCCCCATGCGGATTGCCTCAAAAAGATTGCGGATATTCCTCCCCAAAAGGTTAAATTCGTCGCTTATCTGGTAGCCCAGTTCCGTCCCGTTTGCCAATCCGCCGGAAGAAGTCCCCAAAACAGGAACTTCTATGAGCAAATCCGACGCTCCCATCTCGCTCAGCGCCATTAAAACGGAAAAAACGTCCCCAGGTTCGATTATTTCGTCGGTTTCGATAAGGAGGATATCATTTGAAACCGGCGGAGAGGGCCGAAAACCGAGAAGGATGTCGTAAATGGGGCCAAGTTTCGGCCCGGCAAGGGTATAATTCAGTAAGAGGACAATGACGGCGGCGGCACAGAAAGCACAGAGCAGGAGGACGAGGGATAATTTTTTGGAGATAAATGCCGACATTACCCTTTTATTTTCGGCGAAAATCTGATATATTTATAGACGAGGAGTTATTATGAAACTTAAATTAACCGTAGTCGTCTGCGCGGCCCTTGCTCTGGGGATGCTGGTCACGGCTTGCGCCAAACCGCCAACCGAAGAAATGAACAACGCCATTGAGGCGGTTACCCGCGCCGAAAATAACATCGATGCTGTTACATATGCCGGAAACACAATCGCCCGCGCCAAAGACGCCCTTGCCCGCATGCAGACCGAAGCGGCTGCAAAGCGGTATGACGCTGCCCGTTCTTACGCCGCCGAAGCGACCGCCGCTGCCGAACGTGCAATTACCGAAGGCCGTGCCGGTGCTGCCCGCGCGAGGGAAGAAGCCGCCGCGCTTGTCGCCGAACTTCCTCCCCTTGTCGCCGAAACCCGGCAGGAGATAGCCGCTGCCCAGACAGCAAACCTGCCCCTGGACTTTACCGTTATTACCACCGATTTTAACACGGCGAGCTACAACGCCGATCAGGCACAGGAAGCGTATGACGGCAGCCGGTACCAGGACTCGATCAACCTGGGCAGAACCGCCCGCTCAGGCCTGGCCGACATCAGCCAGCAGATCTCCAACGCCGCCACCGCCCGGAGAAAGTGATTTAAATTATTCCCTATAAGAACCTCACACAGAGGCACTAAGGCACAAAGGTACACAGGGTCTTTGAACCTTTCCTTTGTGTTCTCCGTGCCTCCGTGCCTTTGTGAGATGAAATCAAAGATAATGTGCTATTTCATCTCCGCTACGGCATCGGGGGATTCGCCGTTGACGTTGTCGCATAACGTGACGGGGACGCAGCGGAGGACGGTGCCGGGTGCCGGTTCCGCTCCAGGGCAGTTGACGAGCAGTTTGAGGTAATTTTCACTGACGGCGCGGCATTGCCCGTGTCCGGCCTTTCCCTTTTCCACTACAGCGGACAGTTCCTTTCCCAGCCAGTTTTGCGCGTAGGCCCGCCTGCCGCGCAGGGCAAGGGAAGCAAGGGCCTGTACCCGCCGGGTAACTTCGCGCTCGCAGACTTTGCCTTCAAAGTACCAGGCCGCAGTACCGGGCCGCCTTGAAAAGGGAAAGGCGTGTATCCAGGCAAAACCAATTGTTTCGCATAGCTCCAGCGTATGGGCAAAGTCATCTTCGGTTTCACCGGGAAAGCCGGCGATGATGTCGCAGGCGAGAAACGGATCGCCTTTTACGCCGCGCAGCAGCGCCGCCCCCTCTTCCACTTTCCGCGCATTGTACACCCTGCCCATTTTTTTCAGCACATCGTCGCTGCCCGACTGCACTGTCAGGTGGAAGTGGGGGCGTATCCTCGGATGGGCCAGCGCCCGGACAAGCCGTTCGTCGATCCCCTCCGGCTCAAGCGACGAAAGCCGCAGGGCGATAGAGCGGCTGCCCTCCAGCAGATATTCCAAAAGCCCGGCAAGGCCCCCGCCGTGATTGTACTGGCTGATGTTTGCCCCGGTGATCATCAGTTCCGGGCAGCCGGCGGCTTCAAAGGCAAGCAGCCCTTCCAGCACTGCTTCTCGTTCCAGGCTGACGCTCGGGCCTCGGGCAAGGCGCACCCGGCAGTAACTACAGGCGCTGTTGCAGCCGTCCTGTATTTTAAGGTAGCCCCTCGAATGGAAGGTAAACGAATCGGGCCTGAAACTGAACGTCCCGGAGGGCTTCCCGCTGCGTTCCCACGTTTCGAGAATCTGCGGCAGCGAATTACCGGCAGGCAGAGTGCCGCCGCCAACAGCGCCGCTATCCGACATCGCCTCGCGTAGATACCCAGGCAGCAGCAGCAGGGCGCTCTTGGCATTCCCCGCGCCGTCCCCGCCTCCGCCGACGACAAACAGCCGCCTGCCTCCTGTCGCCCTGCCGCACCCGCTTTCCGCAGATTCTGCCGCAAGCGATTCAATTTCCGCCGCATCAAGCTCGGCGTAGCAGCCGGCAACAACCACGCAGGCTTCGGGGTTATCCCGCAGGGCCTTGCGAATCGTGCGGCGGCATTTCTGGTCGGCCTTAGATGTCACCGTGCAGGTGCTGATAACGATAATCCCCGGCCCTTCGAGCAGCGTCCCCCAAGGCATCAGGCAAAAGCCCGCGTCCCTGAAAGCCCCCGCAAGCGCCTCGCTTTCCAGCTGATTCAGCTTACACCCCAGAGTATATATCGCAACCGGAAACATTTTGCCTGTACCTCTCACAGAGGCACAAAGGCACGGGGGACACAGAAGGAGAAAGAAATTATTAATAATCTTTTATACTCTGTGCCTTTGTGCCTCCGTGTGTGGCTAATGAGAAAAAAATTCATCTGTTGCCGAGGGCTTGGCGGACGCGGTCGAGGCCGCGGCGGGCATCGGGGAGCTGGGAGTTCAGCGAGAGCGCCCGTTCGTAGGCAGTGACCGCTCCTGATAGGTCGCCGGCGTTTTCGCGGGCAAAGGCCAGGCGCGTCCACCAGGCGGCGTTGCCGGGCAGCCAGTGCACCGCCGTGGAAAGGGCAATGTCGGCATGGCGGAATTTGCCCATCCGTATGTATATCTCCCCGATAAAATAATACACGTTCTCGATACGCTGTCCGGTGGGGGCAAGGTTCACATATTCCTGAAAATATTGCAGTGCTTCGTTGTTGTTCCCCTGGTAGTAGAATACCTCGCCGAGAATCTCGGCGACCCTGGCATCATAGCGGCTGAGGTTCCGCGCGGCTCGGCCATACCGCAGGGCTTCGTCGTAACGCCCAAGGCGCAAAAGGCTCCAGCAGAGGACAACGTGCGCCTCGAGGTTGGCTGGGTTCGCGGTAATCTCGTCGCGGCAAATCTGGATTGCCCGCTCAAAATTGTCCTGGCGGTATTCCTGCAGGGCATCGGGGCCTGTTTGGGGAAAAACAAAGCGGGCGGTCAGGGCAAAAACCAAAACAAGAGCGGAAAGGCGAAGGCGGATCATTGGTCGGCGGTTCTCCCCGTCATCGTGCAGCGGCCGTTGAAAGAACAGCCCGTTTCCATAAAAATCTCCGGCGCGGTTACGTTTCCCTCCAGCTTGCCGGTTACGGTAAGCTCGACCTTTTCGGAAGCGGTAACATCCCCCTTCACATAACCCCGGATTATCACCCTCGACGTATGAATATCGGCGCGTACCACCGCCTCTTCGTCAATAACCAAAAGCCCGCCGGAGTTAATTTTGCCGGAAACCTTGCCCTGGATGAGAAACGGCTTCTCGAAATTCAATGTGCCGGAAAAATCAATGTCCGGCGAAAGAATCGTGTCATAATTATCTACCTCAATGGAATCACTGTGAACGTCGGTCATCGGGTTCTCCTGCGAAAGTATAAACCAATTGCCCCCTAAATGCTACCGGGACGCTTGCGGGCTTTTCAATAACAATGTATCATAAATACGGAGTTTGGCAATTGCCAAATTGAGTTTCTTTGAAAATAAGGGGGAAAATATGGATTTTGTAAGCACGATGAAGGCCAAGGCTGTTTCCATGCGGAAAAAGCTGGTGCTGCCCGAAGGAACCGAACCGAGGACGGTAAAAGCGGCGCGGATCATTATTGACGAACAGCTTGCCGCCAGCGTGACCCTTTTGGGAAAAGCCGCCGACATCCAGAAAATCGCGGAAAAAGACGGGGTAAACCTGCGCGGAATCGACATTGTATATCCCCAGGGAGACGCGAAATTAACCAAATACGCCCAGGAATACTATGAACTGCGCAAACACAAGGGGATGACCGAAGAGCAGGCCAGGATGGAAATGGCCGATGCCCTGCACTGGGCCGCCATGATGGTCCGCATGGGCGATGCCGACGCGATGGTAGCCGGCGCCGAAAATACCACCGGCGACGTGCTGCGGTCGGGTCTTTCCATCATCGGCACCGTGCCCGGTCTGAAAGTCGCCTCGTCGTGCTTTGTAATGTCAGGCCTGGACCCCAAATGGGGCGCGAACGGGACCTTCATTTTTTCCGACTGCGCGGTAGTGCCCGATCCGACGGACGAACAGCTTGCCGACATCGCCGAAAGCGCCGCCCAGTCCTGCCGTGAATTTCTCGACGTTGATCCGGTTGTTGCGCTTCTGTCCTTTTCGACAAAAGGTTCCGCCAAGCACGAGGCGGTCAGCAAGGTGCAGTCGGCGCTTGAAATCCTCAAGTCGCGGAAGCCCAACTTCCTGTTTGACGGCGAATTGCAGGCAGATGCCGCGCTGGTTCCGTCGGTACTGGACGCAAAAGCGCCGGGCAGCCCGATAAGGGGAAAGGTGAACACCCTGGTATTCCCCGGCCTTGCCTCCGGCAACATCAGCTACAAGATGGTGCAGCGCCTCGCCAACGCCGAAGCTTTCGGTCCATTCCTCCAGGGCTTTGCGAAACCGATAAGCGACCTGTCCCGAGGCGCCTCGGTAGACGACATCGTCATCACCTGCGCCGTCACGCTGTCACGGGCGAAGTAATATTTTTGAAGATCTCACGCAGAGGAATTTTCTCGAAAAATTTCACGCAGAGGCGCGGACATTTTCTCGAAAAATTTCACGCAGAGGCGCGGACATTTTCTCGAAAAATTTCACGCAGAGGCGCAGAGGCGCAAAGCACGCAGAGGATAGCGCGCTTTGTGCGAACGGCGCGCAAGCATCCTTATCCCCTGACATCCGTGAGATTTCGATAGAGGGGGAAGAGCCCTCGGACGAAAACTTTGCGTCCTCTGCGCTTCTGCGCCTTGGCGTGAGTCATTTGGGAATTAATTATACCCGTATCGGGGTTTTTTCGCCGCATTTGGCGCAGCGGTAACAGTGTTCGATTTTTGGCGGTGGGGCGAGGGCGGTAAGGTCGATCTTGTATCCCCTGCGCCGGACGAGCAGTGTGCCGCAGTGCGGGCAGCAGGTGTTGTTTTCCATGCCGGGGATGTTGCCCGCATACACGTACTTTAGTTTTTTTTCCGCCCGTTCCTTTATTTCCGTCAGAAAAACGGGATCGGAGGGCGGCGCGTTCCAGCGGTAGTCGGGATGGTACGCCGATAGATGCCAGGGCGGCTGATACGCTGAAAGGCTTTCGATAAAGTCAATGCACTTATCCATCTCTTCAACCGAGTCGTTAAACTCGGGAACGACCAGGGTGGTGATCTCAACATGAACGTTTTCCGCAAGGGCGCGTTTGATAAAGTCAAGCACGGTTTCAAAAAAGTTTCCGCCGGAAGATCCGGCGAGTATTTTCGCGTAGCTGTCATGGGAAAAACACTTCAGGTCGATGTTTGCCGCGTCTGCCAGGGCAAGTATTTCCCCTGCCGGTTCGGCATTGACGCAGCCGTTGGTAACCAGCACGTTGGCGATGCCGTGCCGCCTCGCCAGTTCCATGCAGTCCAAGAGAAATTCCGCATGTACCAGCGGCTCGGAATAGGTGTAGGCAATTGCCCCGCTGCCTTCGCGCAGCGCGGCAGAAACAATGTCGCCGGGCTTTGCCGCCTGGTGCATCCGCTCATCGGCCGAACCGGCTATTTGCGAGATGCGCCAGTTCTGGCAAAAGGGGCAGTGGAGGTTGCACCCGGCAAAACCCGCCGAGAGTATCGACGTGCCGGGGCGAAAATGGTACAGGGGCTTTTTTTCAATGGGGTCCGCGGCAAGGGCGGTTAACCGGCCGTAAAAAGGCAGCAGGGCTTTGCCGTTCTTATTGCCCCGCACCCCGCAGCCGCCAAAACTGCCGTCCGGTATGGCGCAGAAACGTGGGCACAGCCGGCAGCGTATCGTTCCGTCAGCCCCGTCGATAAAAAAAGCCGGCCGTTCCATTATGCCCCGAGGAACCGTTCCCGGATTTCCCTCGACTTGCTGGCGAACTGTATCGGCTCGTTAACCTCAAACGGCTCAAGGATAACGCCGTGCGCCCCCCGCCGTATCCACAGCTTGATCAGTGGAACGCCCTCGCCCGCCTCGGTAACGGCGGAATGCATCTCTTCGACATACAGCACGTCGTCAAGTTTGAATTCAATGGCGGTGGGGCTGGGCCCCAGGGGGTCGTAGACAAGTATCAGCTTGTTTTTTTCAGATGGATGCTGCCGGGGATACCCGTCGAATGGAATCGCATTCTTTGTATGCCCCCCCGCATACTTTGCAATATCATTTAACGGCAGCGTCTCAAGATAACTAAACATATCCCCCCCCTTAAATCAAATCCATTATATCATACAGAAATGTATGCTCTGGTGACAAATGCAGGAAAACACCCTCGATAAAGGTAGCGGGGGTGTCGGAGGCAAAGGTGCCGTGCGTGCACGGTGCGTTTGGCCTCCGACGGGTCCCGAAATATTTTAATTCGGGTGTTTTCCTGTTTTTATATTATCTCTGGGCATACA
>WRJO01000062.1 GCA_009778545.1 Treponema sp.
AAAGCCCAGCCCCTTGTCCGTGCCGAAGGTTTCGGTAAAGAACAGGGCGGAGAAGACGATGCCGATGGAAACGCGCAGTGAAGAAAAAATCGCCGGTAACGCTGCCGGCAAAATGATGTGGATAAGCTTTTCACGGAAGCCGGCCTTGAGCGAGGTGAGCAGGTCGTAGTCCTCCTGCGGCACGGCGCGTACGGCGTCGCGGATCGAGAGGATCAGCGGAAAGATCACGATCAGCACGAGGATGCAGATTTTCGAGGCTTCTCCCACGCCCAACAGCAGCATAAGAATCGGCAGCAGCGCCAGCTTGGGTATGGGGTAGGAAAAATACACCAGCGGTCCCAACAGGCGGCCGGCTTTGGGGAAATAGCCCAGGGGGATGCCGGCCAGAAGACCCAGCGCCAGCGCGAGAAGCAGGCCCGCCAACGCCCTGAATGAACTGGCGGCGAGGTGCGCGGCAAGGCCGCCGGATACCGCCCTATTCCACGCGCCGTATACGGCAAGCGGCGGGGGCAGGGCATTTATCTGCAGGAGCATTGCGGCTGCATGCCAGACAAGGTTTAACAGCAGAAATCCCCCAAGAATATAGCCAAGGTTTTTAATCACAATGATCCCCCGGATCATTATGATCCTTCGGATCATTGTGATCCTCAGGAAGGTGCATCTGCCGGAACATGAGCCGCAGGCGCGTAACCAGCGTGGCCTTTTCCTCCTCATCGTCGTTGGGGAAATGCTCATTGATGATATGCGCGCTCAGGCTGCGGGTCTGCGGGTGCAGAAGGAGGATGTGGCGGCCAAGGGAGGCGGCCTCGTACAAGCTGTGGGTGATCAGCAGGGTGGTTACCGGGCGCGCCGCCCAGAGCTTGAGGAAAAGTTCCTGCGACGAGGCGGCGGTAAATGCGTCCAGCGCGGAAAACGGCTCGTCCAGCAGCAGCAGGTCCGGCCGGCTGATAAGGGCGCGGGCGAGGGCGACCCGCTGTTTCTCGCCGCCGGAAAGCTCGTCCGGGTAGCGGTGCAGCAGCGGCTCCAGCCCCAGGATTCGCAGAATGTCGGCGGTCTCTGGCGCTGGCGGGGAATTTTTGCCCGCGCCTACGGCCAGGGGCAGGAAGATGTTTGCGCGGGCGTTCTTCCAGGCCAGCAAGCCGTAATGCTGCGGCACATAGCCGATGCCGAATCCGGCGATGCCGGACAGAGCCTGTCCCCTTCGCTCGATAGTGCCGGAAACCGGGGACACAATGCCGGCAATGGCTTTCAGTAACGTGGATTTGCCGCAGCCCGAAGGCCCGATAAGAATGTGTATTTCGCCCTCTGCCAAATCCAGGGATACATCGCTCAAAGCCTCAACCGGGCCGTAGCAAACCTTGAGACCCTGTATGCTTATCCCCGTGGAGTTCATTGCGGCAGACAGCTTCCGTCGACCAGTTCGCCCGGTTCCATACCGGCATTGACAAGGCCGCGCTCTGCCAGCCATTCGATTACCGCGCGCAGATCCTCCGGCGGCGGCAGGGCGGCGGGGGCGTATTCGTTGTATCTGGCGGCACCGGCGAGGCTCTGGTTAAAGCCCATCTCTCCCTCAAGTATGTCCCAAACATCCACTGGCGTATTGCGTCTCAGGTACTCAGCCCCCAGATTGTAGCCGTCATACATTTTTTGGATCAGAGCTTTCTTTTTTTCGATGGCCTGGCAGGAAAAAACAATGCCAGTGATAGACAGGCCAAGCTGTTTGTTGGAACTGATAACCCGCCCCCCCGCTGTTTCGGCCATCAGGGCCAGGGGATCGGGCAGGCCGGTTGCGTCCACGCTGCCGCCCATGAGCATTTCATACCGCAGGGGGATTCTGTTGATCTCAACTTTTTTGACATCCGCCGGATCAAGGGCGGCGGCGTGCAGCGCCATGTCCACGCAGAAGTCGATGACGGTGTTACGCGAAACGGCTACCTTTGCGTCTTTCATGCCCGCCGCCTCATACAGGCCGCTGTCCGGCCCGGCGATAATGTAAAAGGGCGCGTCGCAGCGGGAGGTCAGTCTTAAATCCATGCCCCCGTTGTGCTGCAGGGCAAGGCCGGTGTAGTCGATGACCGCCCCGTCTACCTGTCCGCTTTGCAGGGCGGCATCCCGTTCATTTGCTGAATAAAATTTAACAAGTTTGAGTTCCAGGCCGGAATCGTCAAAATAGCCTTCGCGCAGGGCCACGGCCAGGGGCAGGTAATCCATTGAAGGCATTACCCCCAGCAGCAAAGCGGACTGCTGAGCAGCCGTGCGATTTCCCCGGCAGGCGGCAAGCGGAAGAACAAGAGCCGCCAGCAGAAGGAGCGCCGGAAATGGTATAAATTTCTTTTTCATACTTTTCCTGACATGATCGCGGAACGCTATTGTCCGGCAAGATACAGCAATATGATCAGCGCAGCCAGGGGGAGCCAGGAGAGGAGCGTCACTGCGGCAAGAATAACAAAGCCGGCTGGTTTGGTCCGGACGGCGGGCAAAACCGCGCCTTGCTCGTGCCGGCGATTCAGCCTGAGCAAATGCCTTCTTTGAAGCCAGCTCCGCAATTGTCCCCACTGGAGCCAGTTCTTCCACTGCCGCCAATGTTTCCGCTGGAACCGGCTGGTCTTTCTGAGCCGGCGGCTCTTTCGCAGCAAGCGCCTTCTCTGGAAGCAGCGCCTTTTTTGGAGCAGCCGTCTCTGGCGGCGGTCTTCGGGAGTTTCCCCGCTTTCACCGCTCAGATCGATCATCATCTGGTCGATGTCGCCGATAAGGTTTTTCCGGGTGATGCGCTGCTTCTGATTCATAATCAAGGAAAAGATACGGAAGGATTCGCCTATCAGCTCACCGAAAAGGCCGGGGAGTTTCAGGTCGGGGCGGATCGTAAAACGGGACAGCATGATCAGCCCTTCCAGAGTTACCGCCCTGCGTATGCCCATTAAGAGCGCCCCGGCGGTGATCCTGAATTTACCGATGGTAAACAGAACTTTTCCGTAGGGGATTATCAGGTTAAAGGCGACAATGCCGACGATTACCAGAAGGGTAAAAACAGGGTTGTTTTTTTTCCCCGACAACCAGGCGAGAAACCAGAAAAAGAGAAATAAGAGGACTCTCGGCGAAGTGAAAGGGGAGGGGAAAAATAACAGGGCGGGCATAATTAAAAGCCCGGTTATGCAGAGGGCCTTTGCGCTGAAAAGGCTTTCATAAATTTTTCGTCGCTTTGCGCGGAATTGATCAAACCGTTTCATGATCTTACCGTATCCTGCGCGCCGCATGCCACCGCGAACGGCTGACAAATAATTCGCAGAACAGCCCCAACAATATGCCGGTTATGACCCCCATGCCGAGGAAGGGAGGGGCTATATAGCGCGTACTGGCCCGAAAAATAAAAACCCAGGCAAGCGCAAGCTGGGTGACATTGGAGATCATCGCCCCGGCGGTGCCAACGCCGATAAAGGAAATATGGCCCGGTCCCAGAAGGCGGCGCAGGGCGTACATGGTTACCGCCGCAAGGCTTGTGCCGGTAAGGGAAAAGAGGAATATGTTTGAAAACAATGTGCCGGTGATCAGCGCCTGCCCCAGCACTTTTATCGCCACCAGAACAAGAAATGTGGGAAAGGGAAAAATGTCCAGCGCCAGCATCAGGGGCAGGTTGGCTATGCCGATGCGCATAAAAGGCATGGGCTTGGGGATCATGTACTCAATGGTTGACAAAAAGAGGCAGAATGCCCCCAGCAGGGCGATGGTTTTTCGTACTTCGGGATTTTTCAGGCTTCCCGTGCCGTGCGTTTTACCAGGCAGCGCCGTCAAGGTTGTTTCGGAGATCATCACTTCCTTCTATCATAAAGAAAACATTGTTGGGAAGGCACGCTATCCAGGCGCCTTTAAAACCGACATGGCCCATCGCCACGCAGGTCTGGTTATCGCAGGGCGATGACTCCACCCAAGCCTCATTGTTGTGGATCCGAATCACCGTATCCCCCAGAACCCCCTTGACGCTTACCGTTTCTTCTGCATCCAGGGGATATATCCATCTCTGGCCCGGTCCTTCGATCAATACCTGGATGGTGTTCGCGGGTTTTGCATAAACAACATAGCCTGAAAAAATCGTCAGGCCGGTTGCCAGGAAGATAATCACCATGTCGGAGATTTTTATGGGCAGTTTTCTTTTCATTCAAATTCCTTGAAAAACAGAAACCGGGGCAGCGGAAAGCAATGCCCCGGCTATGGTGTAATTACAGCCCCGCAGCGGCGCTGGTGCCGGCGATGCGGCCGAATACGTGGATGTCGGCAAGGGCGTTGCCGCCGAGCCGGTTTGATCCGTGGATGCCGCCGGTTACCTCTCCGGCAGCGTACAGGCCGGGTATAACATTTCCGGCGGTGTTAAGCACCTGGGTGCTGGTGTTGATTTCGATCCCGCCCATCGTGTGGTGCACCGTTGGAATGCGCGCGCCCGCATAGAACGGCGGGGTGTCGATCTTGATCCGCCAGAGGGTCCTGCCAAGGCCGTCAATACCCGCTTCGACTCCGGCGTTGAATTCTTCCGCCGCCTTTACAAGGTTTTCTGCGGGAATGCCGATCTTTCCGGCAAGTTCCTCCAGGGTATTGCCTTCGAATGCACGGCCCGCCGCGATAAGTTCTTCGATAGATTCGTTGAAGTTGTTCTTGGTCTGCGGCGTGGGATAGCTCTGCTTGTCGCAGATTACCCACATAAAAGCGTCGGTCTGATCGAAAAGGGCCAGGGTCATCACGTCGCGGCGGGCGCCTTCGTTCACAAAGCGATCGCCGTTCTTGTTGACGAAGAAGCGGTCTTCAACGCCCTGCTCGATGTTGCCCGAAAGGCTGCCCGTTTTGGGATCGCCCATGGGAAGAAGCTGCACCCAATCCATGCCGACAAAGCTGGCGCCGGCTTTTTCGGCAAGCACCAGGCCGTCGCCGGTCGCGCCGGGGTGGTTGGTGGTGCCGGCGTTGTCCAGGTTGGGCCACTGGGTGTTGTACTTCTGCCGAAGCTCCTTGTTCGCGCCAAAGCCGCCGGTGGCGATAACCACGCCCTTCGTTGCGGTGATGGCATAATCCGCCGACGGGCCGGATGCCTTAACGCCGGTTACCTTCCCGTCCTGGATGATCAAATCGGTCGCCTTGGTGTCGTATAACACGGTGATCTGATCCTTGTGGGCTTCGATGTATTTCAGGTCGGTGTCGATGTATCCCTGGCCCAGGGGCATCACCGGCCGGTGGGAACGGGGCCAGAGCGCGCCCAGCACGGTGAAGATGTCGCCCGTCCAGCCCATGCCGTTGTCTTTCTGCCATTCCAGGCCGGCCAGGGCGTTTTCGGCAAAGGTCCGAACCAGTTCGGGTTTGGCCACATAGTCGCCGCCGTTGTAGGTCTGGAGCATGTGCAGCTCGGGGCTGTCAAAAAGGCCTGAGCCCGTATGCGCGGCGAATTGCCGGGCAACCGTTTGCTGGAGTTCCCGCTCGAAATCGTCGTGTGCGGGCATGGAAGTCAGCCGCCGGATTTCCGCCCTGTTGGCGTCGTTCATGGGAACGGCTGCCTGCCGGGCCGGATCAGCCGCGTTGTACGCCGCGCCGGAGATGATCGTGTTGCCCCCCGCCCGGGACATTTTTTCCAGAACGATAACGCTGGCCCCGTTTTGCTGGGCGGTAATTGCCGCCGCCAGACCCGCGCCGCCTGCGCCGATAACCACCACGTCGGCGGTTTGCGCAGACACGGCCTTTTGGGCAGGCGCTGCCGGTACCGATCGCTTTTTCTGCAGGGCCTCTATTTTAACGCCGGACTGCACAAGCGCCGCAGTTGCCGCGTCGATAATTCCCTTGGTGCTATAGGTCGCGCCCGCTATGTTGTCCACCGCAAGGCTCTGCCCCTTTATGATTGCCTCGGGAACCTGTTCGATAGCCGGGGTTCCGATACCCTGGGTTTCGCTGTGGGATACCACCGACAGTTCCAGAATACGGTCTTCGCTGACGGTTACCTCCACGGTTATGTCTCCGCCGAAGCCGGGCGCGGCGCCCTGGTACGTCCCCGGGTTAAATTTGACGGCATCGCCAGAACAGGCGGCAAGCCAGACTGCCAGGGCTGCGGCCAAAAACTTCAATACAGTGCGTTTCATATTTCCTCCTTAACGAAAAATAAACAATTCGCCGAATTATAGCAAATTTTGACTTTCTGGACAAGGCATACGCCGCCGCCGGTCCGGGAGCGGCGGCCGGAAAAATATGTTTTTTTGGAATTTATAACTGGTATTTTTCCGTGAAATCGTTCAAAATAGAGCCGGAAATACAATGAAGCGAGAAATTTCGCCCCCTTCAAAAAAAATGCTGATCCTCTACCGGGTATCGGTCGCTTTGCTGCTGGCGGTGGTCCTGGCATTGGCCGTGGGCACCATAATCGGCCTGTCCCGCCCGTCTGATGCCGAACCCCTGCTCAGATTCGGCAGCAATCGGGAGAAACGGGACGCGTCGCCCGGCAGAGCAGCGCCAAATACCCGCCCCGGCCCTGCCGGTGAGGCGACGTCGGTTTTTTCCGGCCTGGGCACATTCAGGATACCGGTAGCCGGGGAAAGTTCCGCCACGCTGGTACTGTCTGTCAGCTTTCCCTATCCGGCAAACGACCGCCCCTTCACCGAGGAGCTTGCCTCCCGGATTGGCGATTTTCGCACGATAGCGACGTACTATTTCACCTCCCTTCCCGCAGAAAAGCTGGTCATCCTCGACGAAGACGCCGCCAAAACAGAGATTCTCAGGCAGTACAACGCCCTGCTGCGCCTTGGAAAAATAGAAACCCTGTATTTCAGCGATTTGATGATCGTAGAGTAGCGCGGCGCAAATAATGAATAGACAAACAATGGGGAAAGTGGTATAATGTAGTTAGTGGAGCAGATCACGTCCGCCGCAGCCCAGGTACTCATCGCGGTAATTCCAATTGTGGGCATCGTAATGGGAGCGGTAGTGGTATTCTTTTATCTGCTCTGGAGGTACCGGCAGCGTACCCTGCTTATCAAGGCGGGGCACTACAGCCGGCCCGATTTTGATCTGCTTTCGTTCAGCCTGCTTACGGGGCTGTTGCTGGGCAGCGTGGGGCTGACACTGACCATTTTTTTGGCGGTGGTAACGGGCCCCACCTACGGACTTTTGGGCGGAATTATCCCCCTTTCAATGGGGATAGGCCTTTTGGCGTACTACGTCATCAAGCGCCGTGAAAGGGCTAAATGAGCCATGAGGCGCAGGATTCCCCCGGAGAGGGAAACTACAGCGATCGGCTGATTGTCGATCAAATTGTTTCGGGACAGAAGGAGCTGTTCCGGCTGTTGGTGCGGCGTTATGAGCGGCCCGTTTATGGAATGGGCCTGGGCTTTTTTCGCAACGCCGAGGATGCTTCCGATTTTACCCAGGAGGTTTTCCTTAAAGTGTACCGTAACCTGTCCCGTTTTGAGGGACGGTCGCGGTTTTCAACCTGGCTGTACAAAATCGCCTATAACACGGCGGTAAACGGGGTAAACCGCAGGAAGGAATACCGGAGCCTTGCTGAGGAAGGGACGAGCCTGGAGGCAGACGAGAAGGACGCGCCCGAGCTTGCGCTTATCCGCAATGCGGCGAGGGACGCGGTTTTGGTTTCGCTGGCGGAATTGCCGGAGCGTTACCGGGTCTGCATAGACTTGTTTTTCTTTTATGACCGTTCGTACCGGGAGATTGAGGCGATTACCGGTTTTCCGGTAAATACGATCAAGTCTCATGTGTTCAGGGCGAAAAAGCTGTTGAGGGAAAAGCTTGAGGAGTTGCGATGAGTTGTGCGAAGGTGCTGGACAAGGTGTATGAGTACTCAGAAGGCGGCAGCGCAATGCCCCTGCTGGTACAGATACAGGTCGGCCTGCACATCCTCGTCTGTCCCGATTGCGCGCAGGAAGTTGAACGTTTCGAGGTGTGCAGGGATATGCTTACCGGCGATTTCCTGCCCCCGTCGCCCGGCCTGGAAGATACCGTTATGGCGTATATAGCCGCCGGCAGCGAAGCGGAGGAAACGCCGGAGGCCGAAGTTCTTGGCGGCTTTTCCACCAGGGGCTGGGTCGTTGCCGGCCTGGTGATGCTGGTTTCGCTGGCAACGGTCTTTTTCGGCATGGACTTTAATAAAATTGCCCTAGAGGCGGGGATGTCTTTTATGATCCCCATAGGCATTACCATAGGCATTGCGCTGACCAGTTACGGGGCGCTGTTTATCGGAAGCCATTTGAAAGAACTAACCGAGCGTTTTGGGTTATAGGAGGGATAAAAGTGGATAACAGGAGCAAACAAGAGCTGGTAAAATGGTCTCCGACTTTTTCGGTGGGTGTAAAGCTCATTGACGATCAGCATAAAGGATTGTTGAACCTCCTCAACGATATGTTCAACCATGTTACCGGGGATGTAGCCCAGGAACGCCTGTATTTTATGAGCGTAATCCAGCAGGCGGTGCAGTATGTAAAGGTCCATTTCAGCACCGAAGAAAAAATAATGATCCGCACCAACTTTCCCGGCTATTCCGAGCACAAGAAGGCCCACGACACCTTTGTGCTCGCCGTCGTGGAGAACATCAAGAACTTTGAGGCCGGCAAACGCTGGGCGCTTATGGACTTCGGCAAATTCCTCAAAGAGTGGATTCTTACCCACATCGCCATTATGGACAAACAATACTTTGCCTATTTCAAACAGATTGCCACCCGTAAAGCGGACGGCAGGCTGAGTATCAACCAGTCGGACCTGTCGGAGAAGCACTAAAACGAATAACCGATTCCTTCGGTTCTGCGCCATTGCCCTTGCAGTGTCATCGCTGGCGGGCTGCAGAAAGGCCGAGCCAGCACACGCAGAAACCCCGCATGCCGAACCTTCCCGTACGGAATTTTTACTGGGAACGGTATGTTCCGTAACCCTGTATGATCAGGCGGAAGACTCGATCTACCGGGACATTTTCAGCCGCATCGACGAAATTGAAAACCGCATGAGCATTAACATTTCCGGAACGGATGTAGACCGCATCAACGCCGCCGCAGGCGTGTCTGCGGTACAGGTCCACGACGAAGTGTTCGCCGTTGTTGAGCGGGCGCTGCACTACGCCGAAATTTCCGGCGGCGCTTTTGATCCTACGGTGGGGCCTTTGGTGGCGCTTTGGGACATAGCCGGGGAAAACCCCCGCGTTCCTTCGCATGAAGAAATTGACGCCGTACTGCCCCTGATCAGCTGGCGCGACGTCGAACTGGACCGCGACAACCGCAGCGTTTTTCTGAAACGGCCCGGCATGAGGCTGGATTTGGGGGCCATCGCCAAGGGCTACGCCGCAGACGAAGCGGTAGAAATTATCGGCAACGCCGGGCTAAGGCAGGCGATTGTGGATTTGGGCGGCAACGTGCTGACCTACGGGGTAAAGAAGGACCTTAGCCCATGGAGGATCGGCCTTCAAAACCCCGGCGACGGCCGGGGGTCGTATGTCGGGGTCGTCCATGGCGCGGCGATGACGGTGGTAACATCGGGCGACTACGAGCGTTTTTTTGAAGAAGACGGAATACGCTACCACCACATTTTTTCTCCGTTCGACGGATACCCTGCCCGCAGCAGCCTTTCGGCGGTTACGATAATCACCGCCAGTTCCATGGATGCCGACGCCCTTTCCACCGCCGTTTTTGTCCTTGGCTATGAAGCGGGCAGGGCGCTGGTAGAATCTCTCGACGGCGTAGAAGCCGTTTTCATTTTTAACGATAAGAGCATCCGTAAAACCGCCGGTGCGAATTTTATCCTGTCCGACGAAGACTTTGTGCTTGTTGGTGATTGAAGATAGGAGTCAACGAATTACGCGAATGGCGTTATTAATAATGGCTCTGTTGTAATTTTTTTTCATTTTACGATAGTATCTTTTCAAATAAGGGAAAGTCTATGCGTAAAATCGTTAGTTGCATACAGCTTTTTTTCGTGTTTACGGTATTATCGGTCTGTACCTCGGTTTAGGGTACATCCAAGAGATCAATCTCGCTTGAGGATGCGCAAATTTCCGCGCTTGGCGCCATCGGACGGATGGAAGCCGCTTTTGGTCCCATGTATGAAGGTGGCGGCGGAGGCGATATCCGGCTCGCCGTCCTCGCGCCGGAAGCCAAGGATGGCGCTCCAGGATACCTTCCCCTGTACATTCAGGGCCTGTTGAACAACAATTTTTCAAAATATTCTGCCATTACCCTTATTGACCGGCAAAATCTGGATAAAATAATCGCCGAACAGGATTTGGGAGCTAACGGCAGGTTTTCTGATACAGATTTTATTTCCATTGGACAACTGGCCAACGCACAATATTTTCTTTTTGGAACCGTCCAAAAACTTTCCAGCGGACGTTATTCGCTGCAATTGTCGATAACCGACTCGAACACCGGTGTCCGCAGGGCTGCTTTTATGAAAGACGGCACCCTTTCCCAGATCGAGGGGAGCGGCGCGCTCATCAACGAGGCCAGCACGGACCTGCTTGGGCAGATGGGGATACGGCTGACCTAAAGGGGAAAACACGATCTCCTGGCGGGAAACACCCTTATGGCGCAGGCACAGGCCGGGCTTGCCCGCGGTATTACCGCCCAGGCCGCCGGAGCGCAGGTAGATGCTTTATTCAATTTTTCCCAATCGATAGCCTTTGACCCTTCCCAGATAGAAGCCCTATCGAGGCTCAACATACTTTCAACGGACATAAGCGGGGGAACCATAAGCCAGTGGATACTGAGCGATTTTGAGGCAAGAGACCCGCATTGAACGCGCTGTTGGAAGGACTTGAAAAAAGCGGCAAGCGCAGGGATTGGGGATTTACCGGCTGGCCCCTGTTGGATATTAACCATAAAACCAAAGGAACCGTGGTGTTTGAAGGAAAACGCTCGTTCAGCTTTTAGGTAGAAACCGCCATGATCAATGATAAAAACAAACAAATAGGAAAGAACAGCATTACCCTGAATACCGGAACCATTAATTTTTCCGTCGGAGACACAAAAATATCCTTTCCTGAAGGGGATTTTAGTCTTATGCGTTTCCCCAATGTGAAAGCCGACGATTTAACGCCAACCCTGACTATCGTGATAACAGCGGTAAACGGTATTCCCTCCAGTGTTCTTAGCACTACTGGCTATATGCGGATTGACGCTGGAGATTTGGAAGGAACGTTTAGTGCAATGTCTACCAATGCATTGGATGGTTTTGTAAGGATAAATGTGGGGATATTTGCCATGGGCAGCCCCGCAAGTGAACCAGAACGTTTCAACTTAGGCGCGACAGTCCGCAGCATCATGTGACGGTTAGCTCTTTTTAAATGGAGAAATACCCAGTAACACAGAAAAAGTACCGGGAAGTTATGGGAACAAATTCGAGTCAGTTCAAAGGGGATAATCTTCCATTGTGTAAGCATTATTCCGCAGATACAGGCTTCCCGAATATATCCATCCGCAGCGACAACGGCTCTCCGTTCGGCAACGTACTGAACATGTGGGGGTTCACCAAATTGACCGTTTGGTGGATAAGCCTGGAGATAAAAATAGACCGCAGCGCGCCCGGCCATCCAGAGCACAACAGTTCGCATGAGCGGATGCATAAGGACATGATAAAAGAGCTGTAAAACAAGGTTTTCGGCGATTTAAAACAGCATCAAAAGATATTTGACAAGTGGAGAAAGGAATTTAACGAAGTGCGCCCGCACGAGGCGCTGGGGATGAAGACGCAGAATGAATGTTATGCGAAATCTGAACGGAAGTATTGGGGTCCTGAAGTTGAAATAGATTATCATGGCAAAATGAAAAGCAGGATGGTAAACAACCGGGGCTCCCGCGCTAATATAAGAAACTATCTCGGAACTTTCAAAACTTTACGGGATTGGTGTGCGCGGATAAATTCACAGGATACTTTTTTTGTAAAAAAAGCCGCTTGTGCAGTATTGCTCATTTATAAATTATTTTCCGGCATAACACCGCTGCCCCGAACCCGCCAAAAATAACGATAAAACGGTCTACCATATTGACAGGAATGCGGGACATTATATTGATAGCCAGCGGGTGAATATTACTTTTCAAAAAACCGATTTTGAAAGCGTCTTCCGCGCTAAAAAATGTTTTGGAATTGGAAAGCACGTTATAAGTAATAAAATCAATAACACCGCCCAGGACACTAACCGCAAGACTCGCCGCAATAAACAGCAGCATAAGCCGTGCAATAACACTGACCAATGAATCACGCTTCCTTTCAGCCTCAGTAATATTCACGATATTCACCAAAGACAATTCCGACGGGGAAGGTTTAAGCCGCCATATCAGCAGAACTTCCATGGCACTGCACAACACAAAAGGGTGAAAACCGCTGTCCCTCACCGCAAGAGCCGTATACGAAAGCAGGGCGGTAATTAAGCCCGGAACAAGCCCGGCGGAAAAACAAACAACGGCATTAAAAACAGTATCAAGATACAGAGGTATCTTTAAGTAATAGACACAAATATTATTAACAAGGTAATTCGCCCCCGCCGCCAGGGCACAGAGCAAACCCAATTTAATAACCAGCCCAAGGTGCATTTTCATAATACTCTGACATACTACCATAAAGGTAATTTTTTGTATATTATTGCATAAATCAACATGAAACCGAATAAGCAGTTTTTGGTTTTCCTCCCCCTTCTCCTGCTCATCGGCACACCGTACTGTTACGGGCAAAATCAAGGCGTTACTGTAGCGGACATAGTGGAACAATGGGCAAAAATAGAACGGCGTTTAGCGGAAAGAGAAAACCGGGACCGACTCCTTGCCGATGTAGATATGTTCCGTCAATCCGTACAATCGTACCTTAATTCGGAAGCGTACCGCATTTACCGCCTTACCCCCTTTTCGCCCGAAAAACAGATTATCGGGCCTTCCGCACCCAACGAAATGCAGGAACTACACGCCGCCGCCGATTTGTCATTTGCTTTTGATGAGGCCGTCTCCTCAGGCGATTGGGAAAAAGCCCTGCTCGTTTCAGCCGATATTTCCGACAACCTCATTCAAGCCTTAATAAAAGACGGTGAGGCAAAGGAGTTTACGGAAACGGCGTTTTTTCGCCTTTTTCTGGTTTTCATCGTTTTTATCGTTACCGCAACCATAGTAATATGGTCTTTACATAAAACATATACCCGCACGTCCAAACGTGAAAAAGAAACGTCAGCTTTTACACGGGCCGTCCTGCTGGCACAGGAAGAAGAACGCTCCCGTATCAGACGCGAACTGCACGACACCATAGCCCAGGACTTGCGCGGACTGTCGCTGTATATGAAAAGAATTAAAATATGCGAAGACAGCGCCAAGCGGGAACAACTCTGTACCGAAGCCGATGCCGCCCATTCCGGCCTTATCGCCAAAGTGCGGGATATATGCGACAACCTTGTGCCGCCCGACTTCAAATTTCAGAACCTGCCCGATGCGTTACGGGGGCTGTGCTTTGACTTCGGCAAACGTTCAGGGATTGAATGCCGCATCGACATAACGGAAAATATTAATCTTAATTTTCTGAACGAAGAAGAAAAATTGCAGGTTTTCCGCATAGTGCAGGAAGCCCTTGCCAATGCGGAGAAACACGCCGAAACCGCCGAGGCGATAGTCATTCTCCACACCGACGGGCAGGGCGGCCTTGCCATAGGCGTTTCCGACAGCGGCAAAGGGTTTAACCCCTCAACTGTATCCGATAGAGAAGGTCACTTCGGCATACGGGGCATGAAAGAAAGAGCCTCCTTTTTGGGCGGAACCCTTGAAATAACAAGTGATCCGGGGGAAGGAACATTCGTTCGATTGCATATACCAAAAAGGGGGCCGAAAAATGACAGCGTTATTAATTGACGATCACCCGGTAACAACCGCGGGACTTGCCGCCTATCTGGTTGAAACAGGCCGTTTCACCGATACCGCCTGTGTCCAAACCCTTAC
>WRJO01000063.1 GCA_009778545.1 Treponema sp.
CGCGTTGACGGGCCGCTGCGAACGCGCAGAAATGCCCATGCAGAGATCGGTCTTCGATTTGAAAATGCTCGGGTACTTGTTCAAGATACGGTTGTGAAACTCGTCGGCGTTGAGGAAGCCCGTGTCGAGGTTAAGGGCAGGGCAGATCACCGATATTCCCTTTTCGTCTTTCTCGCAGACAAAATCCCTGGACGAAAAAAAGCGGGCGGCATCTGCCGCGAAACGGGGGTAGAAGGATTCATCGGCGGTCGATTTGTATTCCATGATGATAAAGGCAAGGTCGTGCCCGCCGGCGGCGCATCGTCGCAGTTCCTCGGTAAGCCTCGCCTCGGTGTTTTCCTGCCGGACGACGTGGCCCCGCTGGGAATATTTCCCCCCGGCGGAAGCGGCTGGCTGGCTCTTTGCCGCATCTCTATCGGGCCTTGCCTCTTTTGCGGCGGGCGCCCTTGGCACTCTGGTGCCGCGTTTTTGCAGGGACTCCAACATCAGTGTAAAGAAAGCGACGGCCAGAGAGGCGGCGATCACCAGTATCGCCTGCCGTAAAATAATGGCAAGGTCGTCATAGTTAAATTTCCCGGCTACCGCCTGGATGTTGATGTTCCGCAGTCCGATCAAACGTTCAAATAATTTCTCTCTGGACAAGTCAAAACGGCCATCCTTGAAACGGGGCGAGTTGTTAACCCAGGTGAGTACTTTTCCCCGTTCCCTCTCAAACCCATATTCAAAATACGGGCCGCTGAAGATTATTCCCTCCAGGGTATTGCTTTCGTGGAGGAACTTGTTGATTATATATTCAAAACTCTCATCTTCAAAACTGAGGTCCTCCAGCGATTTTACCAGATCAACAAGTTTTTCGAATTCATAATAGGATTCCTGGCGCTGCTGTTCCATGCTTCTGCTGCCGCGGATTAACACGGATACCAGCGCGCCGATGTACACCAGGATGCAGACAGAGGCAATCACAATGCCTATGACCGAAGTCTTTTTGGAATTATCTGTTTGAACCATAGGTATATTATATACTTTATTGGCAAGTTCTGCTAGATTATAAACATGAATCTGAGAGGATCTTGCCTGGCTGCCGGATGGTACTACCGGAATCCTGCCGAAATCAGCCGCTTTTTGTCGGAATATTCCGGTGCCCCCGGCGCGGCGAAGGCCGCCATTGCCCCCCATGCCGGCTGGTTTTACTCGGGGAAAATAGCCGCCCGCGCCGCCGCAAGCCTGGACAGGAGCGCCGATACCGTCGTCATAATCGGCGGCCATCTGGCAGGCGGCGCCATGCCCGTATTCGCCCTGGAAGATGCCGTTGACTCGCCCCTTGGCTACATGGAAATAGACGCGGAACTCCGCGATGCCCTCTACGAAAAAATCAACGGAGAAGAAGACCGTTTTCCCGACAACACCGTGGAAGTGCTGGTTCCCATGGCGCGCTTTTTCTTTCCCAAAGCCAGGCTGCTCTGGGTGCGCTTTCCCGCCGACCGCTCCTCGTTTGAACACGGCAAGGCCCTTGCCGCCGCCGCCAAAGACCTGGGGCGGAACGTCGCCGTGCTAGGATCGACCGACCTGACCCACTATGGGCAGAACTTCGGCTTTACCCCGAAGGGCGGCGGGCTAAACGCCCTGCGCTGGATGCGCGAGGTGAACGACCGCAATTTTATCGATGCGGTGGAATCGGGCGATCCCGCCGCCGTGCTTGAAAAGGCAAAGGCCGACCATTCAAGCTGCTCGGCTGGCGCGGTTACCGGCGCGATGGGTTTCGCCGCTGCCGAAAGAGCCGGTTCCGCCCGCCTGCTTGAATACGGCACCAGCGCCGATGCTGAAAATAGCGAGGAACCGCCCGCGTCCTTTGTCGGCTACGCTTCGTTTGTGTTTGGCTGATGCCAGGTCCCGCCATCTTATAGCGTACCCCTGAATATGGGTGATCTGCCGCGCCTTGCGGGATGTTCCCTTATCTCAAAAACATTTCCGTCAAACGTAATCCGCACGTTTATGCTTTCGTCGTTCGCAATAAAATACGGCTCAAGGCATCGCCGGATAATGTCCCGTTCTGCCGGCGCATCGGCGCTGCCGTTAATGTGCAGGGTGCCGCCGATCCGCAGTTTCTGTTCCTGGGGCGTTTTCCCCTTTCGCGAATAGATCGCTGCGGCGGTGTTATCGGATTCAATAAAAACTGAAAAATCGCTGCTGTCGGCGATGGCAAGGAACCATCCGGAAATGTTTTGTTTGGGCATGGACGGAACAAAGGATACCTGGGCCGGTATCGGCACGTAGTCAAGCGCCATTCCGGGGGCAAAAAAAGTTCCCTGTATTGTGCGCGGCAGACCGGCGATGTCCCAATAATCGGAAAAATTATCCGAAAACCACGGCGGCAGTGCCATGCCCGCTGTAAAGTTTTTTTCCATATCGCCGTAGCAGAGGATTCGTGCTTCCAGCATTTCGATGATTTTTTCCAGCAGGCGGATGCGGGCCGTCGTGGTTGTAAACACATAGGCGCTGTTTGCCTTAACCATCGTATCGCCGTAGCTGGTAACTGTGCGTATCTTGGGTACGTCGACAAAGCGCAGGGGCGTTATCTTTGCAATATAGTGAGCAGGCAAATAACCGGCGTTAAACTTGAAAGCGGTAAGCTGCGACCACTTCAGCACGCGGATTTGATATTTAAGTTCTTCAATAAAATGCCTGTTAAGGCTGATCTTTTCGGCTAGCTGATCCCTTGTTAGCGCTGCGGGATCGCCGATGGTTAATTCCGGCGAATAGTACCGCTGTACTTCTCCATAATTTTCAATATAGCGGCCGATATGTAATTCCGAATAGCGGCCGGAAATCGTGCCGTCGGTGAGGAACAGCAACGGCCCGGCATCGGTGGTTTCCCGCATTATGATGAAACTGTTGGATGCCGCTATGGTATAGTGAAAAAGTTTCCGGTCGTATTGCCCATACCGTTCTGATAGATGCTGCACAAATTCATCGCTCAATGTTTCAAAAGCGTTTTCGGGGACTTCCAGAGTAACAAGAAATATTTTCGGAGAGCCGTTCCTTCCCGGCAAATAATCCCGTTTAAGGTATGCCCACATTTCGACCGGGTGCAGTTTGAAGGTGCAAGTCTCGCCCTGCCATGTTATGTGAAAATCGCATTCCCCTTCAAGGATGTTAAAGTTGGGGATGCGGTATTCCCAGCCGTCTTCCTGATTGCTGCCACTCCAGCGGCTTCCGGCATAGTCCTTGTCCAGAGGCTGCCCCCGCCTGCCCCGCTCGTTTTCACTGCCCGCCGAAGCCGTTACGAGGATTGCGTCTTCTGCGAACGACAGGGGGGCCGCTTTGAATTCCCATGTATCAGAAAAAATAGGCTTGCTCCAGTAGCCGTTTGTTCCGTCTTGATCCATCCCTGCGACACGGAGTTCCCGCGCCCCGTTCCCCCTGCCGTTTTGCAATATGGTGATGTGGCGGGTAATGGCGGCTTTTCCAGCGAGGGGAATCGGCTGCTGCGGACGCCAGCCTTCCGACGGCAGCGCCCATTCGTTAAAATTGGAAAAAAAGTCAGTGCCGGGCAAATCGGATGCATAGGGAATGTAGGTGTACTTGAACCACATGGGATCGCAGCCGGCTGTGTCAAAATCGGCAAGCCGGGTGTACATCTCGCCCGCTTCGTTGATCACAAACATGGTAGAGGCGCTTGCCGACAGGGATGCGGCGATGAACGTTCCCCGTTCTGGCCCGATGAAATTCCGGGAAAAATCGGCAGGCAGGCCCGTATCGCCGTAGCATATTTCCTGTCCGTCTTCCAGAAGCACATAGGTCGTTGCGATTTCCATAGTGCCGTTGTGGTGCTGGTTGCCGAAAATGTCTTCGTAGTAGAGCACGTGGCTGTTGCGCTTTCCCAAAGCCCAGGAGCGGTTTGCCGCCGTTCGGCTGTCGAAGTACAGCTGATCCTCCACAGGCCAGCCCTGCCGGTCCTTCCATTTGCTTTTCCTGCGCGATAAAGTCAAGTCAAAGCAGTAACGGTAAAAATTGCCTTCCGCAGAAAGCGCCACCAGTTCGTCGGCATCTGCGGATATTTCCGCTATGGCGTTGGTTGTTTTCTTGCCCGGAAGCCCGGTTTTGGTGAACAGCGCCCAGTTTTGCGGTTCTTTTTCAGGGTCAATGCTTTTGTACCAAATTTTGCCTTCGTCAAGGATGTAATAATGGTACTGGTTAAAACTTTGGGTTTTAGTCTTGATATACACCGCTTCGGGAAAGTTGCCGTTGATGTCTTCGGCGCTATTGATGCCGGGGAACGGCGAGGCGGTTCTCGGCGAATAATCGTTTGGGCCGAGGTATATGGCTTTGGACAGTGCGCATGAACAGAGAAACAGCGGAACAGCCAAAATTATTGCTATGCCAAACGTTTTTGCCATCGGCTCCTATCCAACAACCGTAATACAGCCAAATTACACAGGGGTCAATCATTTTTGCAGAAAATGGACAAACCGCAATTACTGTTAATTGTATAACAAAATCAGGGAACTGTTATACCCAGCACACGGTCTACCTCATTAACACAGTAACGCTTAACTTCCTCAATTAGGCTTGAGGCATCCAGTTCCGGCTGGCGGTGCCTGATTGCCGCCGCAAGGGGCAGCAGGGTTACGAAAACTTCACGCTGCTTTTCGGCGAGGCTATGCGGATACGCGGCGGCGCATGTTCCGGCTTGCACAGACGGCAGCCCTTCAACGTCGCGCCGGTACTGCTCAAGAAATTCTTTCGTCCCCACAAGCGCCTCGCCGGACGTAAATCGCACGCCGCCTGTCCCGCCCGCGCCGGAGGATTCGCTGCGATTCCTGTTAATGGCAAGGGGGATTCCAATGCCGGGGGCGGCGGAAACTTCTGCGGCCATGGCCGACGCTTTTTGCTCAAAGCGGTTGCGGTAAAAACGCAGCGGTTCGGTTTCTTTGCAGGGGGAATGACCGGGCGACTCTGGCGGCAGAAAGGGAGTACGGTAGAGAAAGGCGGAAAGCTGGGCTTCCAGGGGACGAAGGCGGCTTTGCCTCCGTTCGAACAACGGGTGGATGTAGGTTCCCCTTGCGTAGACCTTTCCGGCGGGATATGAAAAATCAGCCCCGTATACGGTTATTTGCCGCGCGCCGAGGCTTTCCGCGAGGGACAGGCATGCGTGTGTCACATTGCCGCCGGAGGTGTCCAGCAGGGGAAGGGGCCGCCAATTCCGCGAGACATATTCCGCCAGCGGATGTCCACCGGAAAAAAAGAAGGGATGAGCCGAAAAGCCTGACAGCAGGGGCGGACCGGCGATGTCGAGGAACAGGGGGATGTCCCGGCAGTCAAGGCCGGTAAAATGATATGTGCTGTAATGCTGGCAGTCGATGGATACCGCCGCGTCCGGTATTATCCCGTGCCGCAGCAGCGCCCCAAGGGATGTGTCGGCGGCGATGACAAATAATTTTTGCCGTTTTTCGGCAAGGGCAGGTAGCTGCAAGTCCAGCGATGGCCCGGCGGCGCATATCGCCGCGTCGAGGATCGCCGGGGCGCTGCCCTTTTGTTCTCCGACGGCGGCAATGTTGCGGATAATGTTGCCGAACCAGCGCATGCCGAAATGGGCCTGCACGGAATAGTCCGCCGACACCTTCTCGATGGTTTTCTGTACCGCCCCGCTCGCGGCGGCGAACGATTCTTTGTCCGTTTCGGTTCTTGCCCGCAGCGGCAGCGCCGTTATTCCGCCGTACAGGGCGGGATAGTACCGTTCGAGGATCGCCTTTTCAATGTGTTCCAGCGAAGGATCCACGAGCAAAGTGCAGCGCGGATCGCTCAAAATAGCCGTGTAGTCGCGGCGGCATAAAAGTTCGGCTATGCCGTCAATGTCAAAGTCGATTACCAGCGCATGGGACGCAAGGCCCGATCCCAGCGCCGCCGCCTGGGTAAAGCCCGCCCCCAGGCCGAGGAAAACCACAAAGCCGCCGCCTGACGGGCTGTTCCCTTCCCGCAAAGAACCGGCCAGCCGCGCGGCTTCTTTTGCCGGATCGACCGTTGAGTGCAGAGGGCGCACCTTGCCGTCTTTGTCTGCAAGGGCGGGCACCAGTTCGCCGGAGCGGGCTTCCAAAAACCGGTACCGGCTGCGGGCTGTATTGGCGGCTTCCAGCCGGGAACACAGCGCGGGGTTGTGCTTTGCAAGGGCAAGCAGGTTGCGCCTGAAAAAATTATCCACCGCCCTGCCCCCGGCAGCACCCCGCGATTGTACGCAGGGCATCGGCGATTTTCCCGGCCGCCGCTTCGGGCTGCGAAGGAAACAGCAGGGGGGCAAGCTCTGCCCGCAGCGCGGCGGCGTACTGCGGATTGCCCAGGGCGGCGATAAGGGTGTCCGCCGCAATGGCGCGGCGTTCTTCGGGCGGGCCTTTCGCCGCGATAACCCTGAACATGCCGTCCTTTTGCCCGCCGCCTGCGGCAAGGTCTTTTTCCGGCAGCGCCGCGCTGCTTGCGCCAAGCGAAAACACCCTGCCGGGCATTGACGCGACGCGGCTGTTGAACCAGGCGGCGTACACGTCGTAGCTGCCCCCCGCCTGTATGTCGCCCGACCGGGCAAACAACTGCGAGTATACGGGCCTGAACCGCGATGCCGCTCCGTAAAAAACATGATCGAACCCATACGGCCGCGCGTGGCTTCGGATGTCGCGGACGGAAAGGTCCATGCCGGCAAGGAAGATGTTCCCGCCGCTCAGTACCATCGCCAGCTCCAGCGCGGAAGCCGTTACCGTTCCCCGCTGCGGTATGTACGCCGACGGAATCCCCGCTGCGTTCAGCGCTATGTTCTGCCAGAGGCTGCCGTCGCTCATCGCCAGCACGGGAAGCGAGGCGCATTGGGAAGGTATCGCCGCGGTTAAACCCATCGCCAGCTTCATTGGCGCGGGCGGTGAAGCGCCGCGGAAACAGGCGTGCATGTGCAGAAGCGCCCAGCCGCCGCCGTCGGTGGCGATGGCCAAATCCGGCGCAATGCCGCCCGATGCAAGCGCCGGCAGCGACGACGATGCTGCCATAAGAAAAATTCCCTCCCTGCAAGAACGTATTCCCGGCAGGGCGGCTTCGAGTCCCGGCCCCGATCCGGTTATTACAACGGGTACATCGGCGGCTTTGTACAGCAGCGTTTTTTCGATGATGGTCAGGCTGCGAAAAAAGTTCCGCACCCACCGTCTGCCAAATGCGGCGGCAGTTCTGCGGCTCGCAGCGGCGCGCCGGATGAATTCCGCACATTCGCGGACAAGGCCAAGATAGGCATCGCCAAACAGGGTTGCGCTGGGCTTCCACTCGATTATCTGCACCGAAGCGGATTCGGGAATTGCCCCTTCCAGAAATTCCTGCACAGTATTGCCGCTGTCCGGGTACCAGGCGGGAACATCGGGGCAAACGCCCGCATCCTGGAAACTGCTGTCCGCGTGGAGAACCGCGATTGTGCTTTCCGGCCTTAAGTTAAGCAGCGACTGGACAATATAGCCCAGGGCCGGTTCGACGGCGATAAAACAATCGGCATCCGGCCGCAACGGCAGGGCATTTATGTAACGGTCCGCCTCCGCCTGGGGACGGTACCTGGAATGAAGTTTTTCGGCGAATACGTGTGCCTGGGGGTTAGCCATCGGATCCCCTCGCTACAAATAGCTGCACAATGTCTCAAGGGCAAGTGAGGGTGAATCTGCAGTAAACTGAAAAGCCACGGTAGAGCCGGTGCTTTCTGAAAGCTGGTGCGAAAAGAGTTCCATGTCGAGAGCGCCGGGAAGCAGGACCAGGCCCTTCCCGCCGGACAGGCTTAAACAAACCGCGCCGTGCAAAGCGGTCATCGCGGCGATGTCGTGAAGGTCTTCCTCCCTGCCGTCTTCAAACTGCATGACGATGCAGTGAAACAAAGGGTATTGCCGACGAAAATTTTCGATTGCTTCCTGAACATTCCCGGCACCGGCGTTCAAAAAACCCGGAGAGTTTCTGGATGCCGCCCTGCCCAAAAGCCCCATCGCTACACTATTCCCAGATCCTTGAATATTTTCTTGTACGAATCAAAGAATTCTGACTTGGCGAATTCCTCGATTTTTTCTTCGGGAAGGGATTCCAGCAGATGATCCATATAGGTAAGCATGTTTTTAAGGTCGGATATCATATCCGGCGTAATGCCGGCAAGGCCGGATTTTCCCTGTACGGCGGCTGAGACCGGCACAGCGCTGCCGGCGGTGTCAACGCCGATGTCGTCTTCGGCGGCATCCAGATCGTCGTCAAGGGAACCTGCCGCATCTTCCGCGTCCAGTTCAAAGCCTTCGGGGATCACCTGGGCGATGCCGCTATCTTTTGCCGATGCGCTTCCCGCCGATTCAAAATCATCAATATCGTCAAGATCAAGCGAAATCTCGCCAAGGTCGGGCTCTTCCAGGGGCGGGTCCGAGATGTCGGCGGAAAGGTCCGGCTCTTCAATCACCGCGCCGGACAGGTCCATTGCTTCAAAATCATCCTCAAGCTGCAATGGGTCTTCCATGAAATCGCTAAGGCCGAGGACCGCTTCGTCGAGCGCGAGGGTTACTTCGTCAAGGCCAAGCGACGCCGCATCCAGGCCGATATCCGATCCGTCAAGGCCCAGATCGTCAGCGCCGTCGCCAAAGGACGCTTCATCAAGGCGGAGCGCTACATCGCCGAGATCGATATTCAATTCGTCGCCGCCGGATAAAGAACCGTCTGAAACCGCTTCTCCAAGGGCAAAAGGATATTCGTCAAGGTAGCTGGTGTCGTTGGGGGCGGCTTCGATGTGATCGGCGCCTTCAAGCCTGAGGTCGCGTATTTCGTCGATCTCTTCAAGCGGGTCTACGGCAAAAAAATCTTCGGCAAGCTTGAGTTCGTCTTCCGGATCAGGCGGCGCAGCCTGTTCCTCCGCTACGTTGCCCGCCAGCTCGTTGTCAAGGTCGATGCCCAGCTCGTCAAAATCAATTTCGATTTCTTCTTCCTCTTCGGCATCTTCGTCAGCTAACGCGCTTAGATCCACATCCTGCACATCATCCTGCAGCGACACCGCTTCGTTTTGTTCGGAGAGTTTTCTCAGCGCGGCGGCATCCTTTTCCCGCCGGGAATCAAAGCCGGGCTCTTCGTTTTCGGAAAAATCGGCAGAAGTAAGAATGCTGTCCATCTCATCGCCTGTTAGGGCGATTTTTTCATCTTCCTCTTCTTCAAAAAATCCGCCGTGGTCGCCGCTTCTGGCGCCCTCCGCTCCGCCGCTTTCCGCGCGGATGTCGGCAAATTCCATCTTCAGCGTGGTAAGCTCGGATCGGATAGTGGAAAGTTCATCGGCAATTTTCAGCAGTATCTGGGAGGACATTTCTTCCCGGGGCTCGTCCATGCCCACATCATCGTCAAAGCCGCTAACATGGAAGTCGTCCATGCCCATCCGGGAAGTTTCACCGTCGAGATCGGAGAGGTCAATTCCGGAAACACCCATTTCTTCAAAGCCCGCGACAAAATCACCGACGTAGGGCATAGCCCCTCCGCCAAAACCCGCAGCGTCGGCAAATCCGGAAACCATATCCTGCGGCTCGCTTTTAACCCATACGCCGTAGGTTTCGAGTTCTTCTGCCGAGCCATTTATGCCGTTTTTATCAAATGCCATGAACCGCTCCCGATATATACCTTCTATTTAATTGTAACCCGCCGTCTTTTAGCTTGTCAACAGGCAGTATGATGAAATTCAAACCTTCACATTGTTGGATTTTACTGCTATAGTAACGGCATGAAACGTTTTTTCTTTCCAATTGCAGCAGGCGCGGTTATTTTCCTGTCGCTTTCCTGTGCCACCGCCGATCCCGCCAAAAAATACCCCAACATGGTAGCGAACGTAGACCCTGTTTCCGCAGGGGTGATTGAAGCGGAATTTGACCGCATGTTCTCGTCTAAACTGAATAAAGTGGAAATTGAAGTGGTTTTTTACCCCAGACTGAACGCTGCAGCCCTGGAATTCAGGCATGAATTTCTGAATTACCGTCAATTTTGGGATGAAGCCTCGAGAAAGATGTTTGCGGATGCCCTTGAGCGGTATAAAACTGACTACGAAGCGAGGAATCTGGTTAATAAATACAATAGAACCAGAAAAATATACGGAAAAACCAAGGGACGCCTTGAATGGGAGGCATTTAAACTGGCAAAAACCCGCGTTTCATCGCCTACCATTGAGCTGGGATACCGTTTTCGGGAAAATTCGCCGTTTTTTTCTGCCAACATGCGTTCTGCCCTGGAGGAAGAACTTGGCAGCGGGGAAAAGGGGACCGAATCCCAGCGCATTGCCATGTACTTTACCCGCTCGCAGGCCGACGACCTGGTAAGGCTCTTCGATCAGCAGTACCTGATGGGGCTGCTGGGGGGCCAAGATGGCGAAAAGCCCATGGAGCCGCTCGTTATGGATGAATATTCCGAATTTGACGATTAATCGGCGATTGACTTTACAGCGCGGTTCTATATAATACTAGATTGAAAATGAGGTAGGAAACTGATGGGTATAATGCCAGCACAGAAAGTCGCTCAGTTTTATGATCGATTTAAGGAAATTGACGTTACCTTTACCAAAGATATGCTCCAGGTAACCGGCCTGGTACCCGAGCAGGTGCATCTTAAATGCGGGAGCGATTTTTGGCCATGCGTTCTCTACGCGACATCATTCCAGGGGGCCAAAATTGTTGCCAACATCAAATCGGGCCTTTTGGATAAACTCCAGCATGCCAATAACACGGTAAGCCTTCGGCTGTGTTTTAAAAACGCAGAAAAAGAAGCAAACCCGGTAACGTTCTTCGTGGCTTCGCGGGTTCTGGGCACGATGCCCTACAAGAACTCCGAAGAAGTTTCCATGCTGACGCTGCAGTTTACCCAGCGCCCGCCCGACGATCTTATTGAAATAATCGGCCGCATCCTCGACGCCAATATCAATTCTTCCAAACGTAAAGATGAGCGGATACTTCTTAACCCGGAATCGGAACGGAGGCTCAAGCTGCTTTCCAAAGAATCCGCCGCCTTTATCCAGGGCGTTCCCCGCCGCTGCATACTGCGGGAATTATCCTTTTCCAACGCCAAGCTGATAATGATGGGAGTGGCAAAATTCCTCGTTGAAAAAGAAACCGCCCTGCGATTTGATTTCGACGACCCAAGAGAAAGTTTTCTGGTCAAGGGCAAATTTGTCCGTTCGGAAAACGTCGAGGGAAAAAAAGAGATGGTCGCGCTTGCCATGGATTTTGACGAAGCCAATATTCCGATGGGCTACAAGATACGGATAAACGAATACCTCAACTCCGCCCGCGCCGACCTCCGCATAGCATCAGGGGAAGAAGAATAGGGGACTAGGGATCAGGGACTAGGGACTAGGGATCGGGGATCGGGGACTAGGGACCAGGGACAGTTTTTCGAGCTATTGGCGTCTTCATCGGGAGAACTATCATTTTCCGAACAACGAACCCTAATTCTTTGATTTATTCGCGTTCATTCGCGTAATTCGTTGACTCTTCAGTATTTGTACTTATTCGTTGATCAATCCGGTAATGCCAGGGCGAGGACTTCTTCGAAGCGTTCGACGGGGTGGAAGGTGATGCCCTTTTTTACATTATCGGGGATCTCGTCCAGATCGCGCTCGTTCTGCCGGGGGATGATGATGTGCCGCGCCCTGTTCCGCCGTGCGGCGATGGTTTTTTCCTTGAGGCCGCCAATGGGCAGCACCTGGCCGGTAAGGGAGAGCTCGCCGGTCATCACCAGGCGGTCTTCGACAACCTTGTCCCGCATCAGGGAGAGCAGCGCCGTAGCCATCGTTATCCCCGCCGAGGGGCCGTCCTTGGGCGTCGCCCCTTCCGGTATGTGCAGGTGGATGTGGTTGTTGTCAAACCAGTCATTCGCCACATTGTAGCGTTCAACAGCCAGCTTGCGCGCCACGGTCATGGCGATGGCGGCGCTTTCCTTCATCGTGTCGCCCATCTTGCCGGTTAACGTCAGCTCCTCCTTGCCGGGAACCGAGGCCGCCTCGATTACCAGCGTGTCACCGCCCATGCTGGTCCACGCAAGCCCCACCGACATCCCCGGCCTGTCCGCCCGCTTTATGTCCCCCTCCGGAAAAATCGGCTTCCCCAAATGCTTCTCAATCAGCTTCTTGTCGATACTAAACTGCGCGTTATCCGCATCTTTTAAACCACCAGAAGCGTTGTTGGTAACATTAATTCTCTTTCCCTTCTTCCTCCGTGCCTCCGTGCCTCCGTGTGAAGTTTTTTCGACTAAATTCTCTTCGTTTTCAACGATCTGCTTTGCCAGCTTGCGGTGAATCTTGTCAAGGTTTTTTTCAAAATTCCGCACACCGGCTTCGCGGGCATAGGCGTTGGCGATGTGCAGGAGGCTGTCCTTGGTGTACCTTACCCGGTTTTTTCTCAGGCCGTTTTTTTCCAGGCTCTTGGGGACAAGGTACCGTTTGGCGATCTCCAGCTTTTCCGTGTCGATGTAGCCGGGAAGCTGGATGATCTCCATGCGATCCAACAGCGGCGGGGGGATGGTGTCCAGGGTGTTTGCCGTAACAATAAAAAATATGTGCGATATGTCGAAGGGAAGGTCCAGATAGTGATCCCGAAACGCGAAATTCTGCTCGGGGTCCAGCACTTCCAAAAGGGCGCTGGCAGGATCGCCCTGGTAGCTTGCCCCCATTTTGTCGATCTCATCGATCATGAACACCGGGGCCTTGCTCTTAACGATCTTTAGCCCCTGGATGATCTTGCCCGGCATCGCGCCGATGTAGGTGCGCCGGTGGCCCTTTATCTCCGCCTCGTCCCGCATTCCGCCGACCGAAAAGCGGAAGAACTGTTTGCCCAGGGCGCGGGCAATCGACCTGCCCACCGAGGTTTTTCCCACTCCGGGCGGCCCCACCAGGCAGATTATCGAACCTGCGGGAACGTCTCCGGCGGCGGACTTTTTTCCGTCGGCCATGCCAGAGCGCAGCTTGCGGACGGCAAGGTACTCAACGATTCTGCTTTTTACGTCTTTCAGGCCGTAATGGTCGGCTTCGAGAATCCCCTGGGCGTTCTTCATGTTGAAATTTTCCGGTTCAGGCTCATTCCAGGGAAGGCTGACGATAACGTCGAGGTAATTGCGCGTAACAATAAATTCCGCCGAGTTCGGCTCCATCAGGTTGAACTTTTCAAGTTCCTGATCGACTGCCTCCTTTATCTCGCCTTCAAATTTAAACGCTTCGAGTTTTTCCTTAAAGCGCTGGTAGTCGGAACTCTTGGCATCGGTGGTCATTCCCAGCTCGCCCTTTATCTCCTTGAGCTGCTCCTTCAGGAAATAGTCCCGCTGCGATTTTTCTATCTTCTCGTTGATCTCTTTCTGTATCTTTTTCTGAATCCGCAGAAGTTCCTGTTCCTTTTTAATGAACACCAGCACCTGTTCCATGCGTTTGCGGACATTGAGAATCTCAAGTATCTTTTGCTGGTCGGCCTTGTTGATGTTCAAAATGCTGGCAAAAAAATCGGCGATCTTGCCCGGGTGATCGATGTTGATCATGTTCAGGCGCATCTCCTCGGAAAACAGCGGATTGTCCTCGGAAATCTGCTTCATCTCGGAGATAAGCGCGCGGGTGA
>WRJO01000064.1 GCA_009778545.1 Treponema sp.
AGAAAAAGTTGAAAGGCCGCCGCGCGCGCCCCCCGCGCCGCCCACCCTGCCGGGGCATTTGTGAATGGCCCTGGTTCAAGTTTAATTTTTATGGCAGATATTATTGAATAAGCACAAAATTGCTTGGAATAACTGATAAATACCACGCCAGCTAAACTTGACCCGCACAGTACCGGAACAGGCCAACCAGGGGTGGGGCGGCGGGCGCCAAAAAAATTCTGGAACTCCCCGCCGTAATAGACCTGTGAAAAAAATCAAAAACCAGGGCTAGAATTATGGCCTGACCACTTAATGATAGTGGCTATGGATAGTTTCTCTTAACTGGAAACATTAAGAGGTCAGGGGGCTGTGGAGGCGGACTCCTCCAGTTTTTTTGGCGCCCGCCGCCCCACCCCTGGTTGGATTTTTCATACTAATTGCGGGTCAAGTTTAGTGCTTGCGGTGGGGTTGTTGATTTACTTCCGGTTAACGGCCCCGAATTTGTACCCGACTCCAATTCCAAGAATAGAACGCTGAAAGTGAATTACTTCGGGGTTCGGATACAATTCAACTAAATTATTTTTAATAACAGCATCGCCACTAAAATACATATAGCTTACATCAGCGAAAAAAGCCCCTGCTTTTCCCCCCTTAAAGGCGATTTGTACGCCGCCGCCAAATCCAAACCGGGGGAACGAGTTAAAAACATCTGATGCTTCGGGCACAAGAACCGGAAATGAAAGAGCCCCGTAGGGTTCAATCAATACGTTGTTCAGGAATTTCAGCGGAAATTTCAGATCAACGCCCGCCGCCATCATAATCAAATTCGTGTCGTTAAGGTATTCCCATCCCATCTGGAATTTCGGCTCAATGCTTATAAAATTCAGGAAGTGGACTTCAAGCCCCACCGTTCCGGCGGGCATGGCAAGGACCCTGTTGTCAAGCGGCGCGATGTTGGTTGGAGAATCAATAGGCCCGTCATAGACCCCCTTCCCGGCATACAGGCCGTCGCCCTTTAATTGGTAAAAAGTTACGGGAAAGTCAAAAGATACACGCAGGTACAGCCATTTGTTCCGCCAGTCCTGGCTTTCCCGTTTAGCATAATCGGCTTCGTTGATCGGGGGAATGTAAACCGTAGCCTTGAAAAACAGAACCTGGTTGTGTTCGTACATTTCTTCAAGTTCCGTGAAAGGAAAATCTAAATAAACAAGCTCCCTGTTATCGCTGTTTCTGGTAAAGGTTACCAGAAGGAGGTATTGCCCTTCATCGGGCGGGGCCGGCCGTTCAATGCCGTCGCTGTACATAATATTATTGGGAATAACATTAAAGCTAAAGGTATACCCGGCATCAGGTTTATTGTCGGCGATAGTGTACCCTAATGCAGCGCCCTCCATTCTGAAGTTTTGCATGAAATATGAATGCTGCTCGGGCCTGGCCGCCTTTCCCTCAATAAAAATCGCCCTGTTCGGCATGTCGGCGGCATAAGAGGCCGCTGTTAAGGCCGCGCAAATCAGAACAATCAATACTTTTTTCATGGGCCCTGCTATTCCACCTTAAAGCGCCCAATGTCGGTTGTAAGGCTGCTGATGTTTTCGCTGTTTTCCTGGCTTATCTCTACCACGCGGGTAATGGCCTGGGTGATCATTTCCATGTTCTGCATCATGCCGTCCATCTCGCCGGCTACGTTGCTGCTTATTTGTTTCAGGTCGTTGTTCTGTTCAAGAACTTCCCTGCTGGCAGCGGACATATCAGACGACGCGTTCTTCACTTCGCCGGTTACGGAGTTAAGCCGCGTAATCGCTTCAAGGATCAGCTGGCTGCCGGTTTTCTGCTCCTGCATCGCGTTCCGTATCTGGGTTTCCTGATTTGAGACGGTGTTGACTTCTTCTTCAATCACGCCGAACCGTTCCAAAACAACGGCGGTGGATTTGGTGATGGCGTCAATGGAGGTTTTTATTTTTTTAAGCACGGAGCTGATGGTCTTGGATTGTTTGCTGGAATTTTCCGCCAGCTTGCGGATCTCGTCGGCTACTACGGCAAAGCCCTTTCCCGATTCCCCGGCATGGGCCGCTTCGATTGCGGCGTTCATGGAAAGAAGGTTGGTCTGGCTCGCGATGTTCTGCATTACCGAGTTAATTTCCAGAAGCCCTTCCGATTCGCGGGCGATCTCCTGTATGTCTTCGGAAACCTTCTGCAGATCCATCCGTCCGGTCACAGAAGAATCCGATAACATGTTGATGTTGGACGAATTCTTCATCAGGGTTTCCGTTACCGAGTGTATGCTCGCCAGCATCTGTTCAATGGCCGATGAGGACTGGGACACGCTTTCTGCCTGAACGGTTATGTGGTTGTTCAGGCCGTCCAGCCCCGTGATGATCCGTTCCATCAATGTAACCGAGTTGTTCACCTCATCTACCTGGGTCAGAATCATTTTCCTCATTTTCTGAATTTCATCGTCAATTTTGTTTATCGCCTGGGATGTTTCATCCATGGTGGCGCTCAGTTCATCGCCGGTATCGGCAAGGGTAAACGATTTGTTTTTAATGCCCCGCAGCAGCACGCTGATTTTTTCAAAAGTAAGGTTAAAGAAATCGGCCAGATTCCCGATCTCGTCCTTCTGGCGGACGGTGAGCCGCCGGGTCATGTCCCAGTCCTCTGAAATCCTGTTGAGCGTATCCACCATTGTGTTGAGGGGCTTTATCAGCGTAGAGATGAACAGATGGAAGATAACAAAAATGGCGGCGATTATTGCCATCATTGACAGAAAAATTATCGTCATTGAACTTTTCAGTGCATCAAGGGGAGTTACGGGAAGATAGGCGGTGATATACCAGTCAAGAGTCGGTATCTCATCAACGACGACCACTCCTCCGGAAGAATTAAAAAACTTCATCTCGCCGGGCGGCACATCCTTTGCACGGGCAAGAATATCCGCGCCCAGAGAGCCGAGTTCCCTGTCCAGGGTTACCTTGTTGGTAATAAGGTCCATATTCCGTGCGCCGGTAATTTCTCCCGCCATGTTAAAGAAGTACAGCGCCGCTTCGTGGGTATAGTCATGGTACAGGATATCGATAAATTCCGACAGGTCAATTCCCGTTCCTACAAGGCCGATTGGCGTGCGCCTTGAATCAAAAACCGGCGCGTTGATGAACAGCATTATCCTCTGCATTTCCGCGTTGTAGTTGATATTGAAATTGTATTTTTCCGTTTCATACAGGGTCATCTTGTACCAGTAATTGTCGGGGTCTTCCGGGTTGACCGTATAGTGATTGCCTTCGTCAAAGTAGAATTCCCTGTCCATATCGCTGGCCCAGAACACCGATTTGCTCGCAAAGGCCTGGCGGTATCCGGCTATTTCTTCAAAGGCAATAGCCCGCAGCGCGTCGTCTTCGGGGTTGAGGAAGTGCCGTTTTATAAGCGGCGAATCGGCCATTTTAAGGGCGATGGCAATCTCGCTGTTTACCGACGATTCCAGCTTTATCCGCTCAATTTCGACATCGCGGGCCAGTTCGTTCCCCGCGTTTACATGGACGATCTGCCACATGGAAAGGACAAAGGCCGCGCTGCCGCCGATCAAAACTACCAGGAAAAATACCAGCGAAAAAATCAATAATCTGCGCCGTATGGATGTGCGGGTTTCCATTTTGCACTCCTCCTTTCACCATCATACAACGGAAAACTTACTATATCAACGGTTCCACATGGATGGTCGCCGACATGTTGAACTTTTCCATAAGCATCTCTTCGATATAGGTTGCCGTTTTATGCCCTTCCTCAATGGTTTTGTTCTTGTCCATCCGTATGTGCATTGTTAGCTCCTGGTGTAATACATAATTATGCATATGGATGTGGTGGATATACAGGTCATAGCCGTATTTTTTGACTATTTCGTCCTGGATTCTGTCTTTCAGACCCTGATCCGGCTCTTCGCCCAGCAATTTGGTTATCGCCTCTTTTGTTATCTCATAGCTCGCGTAAAATAGCATTAATGCGATGATCATTCCCATAACGCTGTCTATCCACCAGAATTTTTCCCCAAAAAATATGCTGACAATTATGCCGATTAATACCACTACCGATGACAATGCATCGGACCTGTGGTGCCATGCGTCCGCCTTGATAACCAGATTGCCGGTCTTTCTCGCAAGATAAAACGCATATTGGGCAAGGAGTTCCTTTGTGAGTATTGATACTGCCGTTATTATTATGGCGAACAGTCCAAAAACGGCGCTTTCCCTGTTGCTGAATTTTGTTATCGAATTTCGCATAAAATCGTAGGCGACGATTCCAAGAACGAGCGCCACAAAAATTGACGATATCTGCTCCCAGCGCCCGTGTCCAAAGGGATGCTCCTTGTCGGCCTTTCTTGCCGAAAGCTTGGCGGCGAATATCACAAATATCGAGGTGAGGGAATCGGACAGGGTGTGCCATGCGTCGGCCACCAGCGCGATCGAGCCGGTTACCATTCCCGCCCAGAATTTTACGGCAAAGAGAAGGGCGTTGGCCGCGACGGATACGATTCCTTCGGCAACCTGCGCTTTTGATTTATCCATATAAACTCCTTTTAGCCGGTTTCGATAAGACGGCGGGGACGGCTTTCCAGCATCGAAAGATACACGCCGCCGATAACCAGGGCCGCGCCCGCGAACTGCAATGCCGTAAGGCGATCCCCCATGATAAAAAATCCGAAAATTACGGTTAGCAGCGGCACCAGGTTGATGAATACCGCAGTAACCGACATGCCCAGAACCTCAAGGGCGCGGGCGTAGAGCCAGTAGCCCAGCGCGGAACAGCAGATGCCCAGAAAGGCCAGGTGGAAGATAACGGGAAGATCGGGCGTTCCCCACTTGCCCAGTTCCATGATCGTAAACGGGATAAAGCCGAGAAAGCCTGCAACGGTCTGCCAGAAGACGATGTAGATTCGCGAGCAGCGGGCGAACAGCGGGCGTGTCAGCAGGGAATAGCCAACCCAGGAGAAGGCTGCCCCCGCCATGTACACATAGCCAAGGGCGCTGCCCGAAAGTGCGAAAGAAACCCCCGCTACCAGCCATACCCCGGCGATGGAGATAAATGCCCCCGCCCACTGGCGCGCGCCTACCCTCGGATGGACGCTGTTTTTGTTACGCGACATTTTTACGCTGAGCCAGTCGGCGATCATGGTCAGCACAGGGATGGAGCCGATGGCGATGGAAGCCTCGGATGCTGTCACCAGGGAGACGCCGTTGTTTTCGCAGAAGAAGTACAGGGTGACGCCGGAAAAACCCGCGCCAAGCAGCAGGGGGATGTCCTGTCTGCGGAGTTTTTCGCCGGGGGCCAGCCTGCGTTTTATAAAATACAGAAAAATCAGGGCGATGGCAAAGCGCGAGAGGCCCAGAGACATGGGAGGAAAAACCGCCACGGTAATTTTTATCGAAATAAACGAAAAACCCCAGAACAGCACGCAGACAATTATTGCCGCCACAGCCTTGCGGCGTTCACTAGTTGGACTCAAAAGTACTCCGCAATGCCCACAGGCCCAGCGCCGGATTCGGCACATAGAAAAACCGTTCGCCGCCGGCGCTGTTCCAGCCCGCCGCAAGGCTGCGGACGTCGTAGCGTTCCAACGCTTCGCCGATGCTGCCCCACTCGAAACCCACGGACTCTATTTCACGGCGGCCAATGCCCGGTCCGGGGCAGTAGCGTACGGTAAAGCGTCCCTCGCTTGAGCCGTGGATCAAATGCGCCGCCGCGCTGAGGCTGCCCGCCAGTTCCGCATCGGCGGCGGCTCTTTCCCGGATAACTTTTCCCGGGCGGTAGCCGTGTTTGCGTATCAGCGCGTCAAGCTGCGGGTCTTCGCCGAAGCGTTCCAGTCCCGGCGCGATGATCAGCAATTCGCCGCCGTCGGCCATCGCCATGCGGGTGCGGTAGATCGCCTTGTTGCCAAGCCATGTGCTGCGGAATTCCTGCGGCTCAAGGTATACCACTGTCCTGTGCAGCGGCTCGTCCAGCAGGGTAACGTTTACCTCGCGGGAAAGGGCGGCGGCCTGTTCAAAACATTCGCGGCCAAAACCGCAGAATAATCCCCGCAGCGCCGGTTCTCCGCCGCCGTCAATAACGGTTAGGGCATAGAATATCGGCGGCAGTTTGCCGCCGTAGCGGCGCATGCCTTCGTCGAACATCGCCCGCACCGGCGTTTCGGCGCGGCCCATCATTTTTTCCATGCCGTAAACGGCCCCGGCGAAATGGCTTTTGTCGATGGCCTCTTTGCCGCCGGTTCCAATAAAGATATTTTTCGCGTGGTTCGCCATGCCGACCACTTCGTGGGGAACCACCTGCCCCAGCGAGACGATCATGTCGAAGCCGCCGTCCGCCAGCAGTTTGTTAACCTGCACCGGCCAGTCAAAGTCCGCCGCGCCGCCAGTGGCTTCCGCAACCCATTCGCGTTCGATGCGGCCAAGGCAGACCACGTCATTGCGCCAGTCGTGTACGCGGAACAGCGATTCGGGGACGGCGGGGTACATCCGTTCCCGTTCGGCGGCATTCAGCGGGGTATGGGTTCCCAGGGCGGGCAGCACGGTAACCTGAACCCCTGCCTTTGCAAATTCGCGGCAGGCGATTCCCGCAAAAAAGCCCGCCCGCGAATAAAAGCGGGTAATGTCCGGAGGAACAAGCAGCACGGAGGAAATTTTCCCCACCTCAGCGCAAGCCCGCGCCAAAGCCTGCGAGAACAGGGAATCGGCCTGCGCATCGCTCATCTCCAAACCCGCGCCGCCGCAACTACTCACTAATCACTACCCACTAATCACTTATTAAACTGGTTCACCATCTGCGCGGGCTGATGGGTGGCATCCAGGCAGTCGCGCCAGAGGGTGCCCTCGGGATCGACGTGGTTGCGCTTGGCGATAGCCGTCTTGATGGGCAGATGCACAAATTCATTGTTCACCAGGCCGATGATCATCTTGGTCTTTCCCGCCATTGCCGCGTGGACTGCCGCGTTGCCCAGCCGTTCGCAGTAAACCGAATCGCCCGGATTGGCCGGAGCGGAACGAATCGCGTAACTGGGATCGATGTATTTCAGGTTGATCTCGATCTTCTTCTCGTCAAAGTACTTGTTGATCCTGTCCCTGATGTACGTGCCGACATCGGCCATTTTCAGGTTGCCGCCCGCGTCGTGCTTTTTCTCGGTAAGAAGCTGCTCCTGCATTGCGCCTTCCGCCACGACGACAACGGCGTGATTGCGTTTAGCGAGCCGGTCCTCAAGGTGTTTGAGGAAGCCGTTATAGCCTTCAAGGTTGAAAGGCACTTCCGGTATAAGTACAAAATTGACATCGTGGCTCGCCAGCGCTGTGCATGCGGCGATGTACCCCGACTCCCTGCCCATCACCTTTACCAGGCCGATGCCATTAATCGCCGAGACCGCCTCCATATGCGCCGATGAAACAACCTCGGTTGCCTTGGCCACTGCGGTATCAAATCCGAAAGAGCGATCCAGAAGGATAAAATCATTGTCAACGGTTTTGGGGATGCCGACCATGGCGATCTTCAGCTTCCTCCGTTCCACTTCTTCCGCAATGTCGAGGCTGCCCCGCTGAGTTCCGTCGCCGCCGATGGTAAACAATATGTTCATGTTGAGTTTTTCCATCGCGTCTACAATTTTGCCGACTTCCCTGCCGCCGCCCCGGGCGCTTCCCAAATAGGTTCCGCCGAGTTTGTGAATTTCATCGACGCTGGGAGGATCAAGTTTTTTGACATCGAATCCCGATTCCGGCAGGAAGCCCTTGTAGCCGTAGCGTATGCCCGATATCCGCGTTACCCCGTAACGATACCACAGGCAGCGCACGACGGCCCGGATCACGTCGTTAATGCCCGGACACAGCCCGCCGCAGCTTACGATCCCCGCATGGACATGGGCGGGGGTAAAGTAGATCATTTCCCTCGGCCCGGCACATTCCAGCACCTGCGATCGCTTTACCGGCTGCTGCGCTCCAAGCTTTACCGCAGTTTGCAGGCGCACATACTGAGAGTCGGTGACGTAGTTTGCGATTCCGTCCCCTTCTGTTTTTGACATAATGATGGGCGATTTGATGCTCCGCTTGCCCAGTTCCTCGATTGTGAAATCAGCCGTATTAGCCATACCTACCCCCTTGATTGTTTATCTTACTATAATAGGGGTAAATGGCTATCTATTCAAGCAATTTTTTTCCGGCTGCTTTTAATCACGACTTCCCATTGGGTGACAAGCATCCCGGCAAGCATCAGGACGAAGCCCGCGAGCGTCCAGCGGCCTATTTTTTCCGATAGCAATAGCGCCCCGCCAAGGGCGGCAAAGCAGCCTTCAAAGCAGAGGATGATTGTGGCATGGGCGGGCGGGGCATCCCGCTGGGCGACCACCTGCAGGGTGTAGGCGATTCCCACGGAGCCGAGGCCGCCGTAAAGAATCGGGATCAGGGCACCGGGGGGGAGGGCGGCAGTTCGGGAGATAAGTCCCGAAAGCAGGGAAGGGAAGGGCAGCCACTCGAAGGTTCCCCGGCCAAGGAGGGCGGGGTCGATGCGTTCAACCAGCGGGACGACGAACGGTTCGGCGAGGAACGCCCCGGCAAGGGCCAAAATTCCGCAAACGGCGAATTGTCCGGCTGACAATATCAGCGGATCGGCATCGCGGACCAGCCGGTCGATCAACAGGACATGGCAGGCCCAAAAAGCCGCGCTTATTACGGTGATGATGTCGCCGGGGTTTATCGAGGCGAGCTGTCCGGCGGCGCAGAGGAAGTACAGGCCGGCCACGGTGAACACCGAGCCTGCCCAGGTTGCCGCGCCGGTTTTCCTTCCCAGGAAAATGCCGAGAATGGGGGTCAGCACCACATAGAGGCCGGTGATAAAGCCGGCGTTGCCCGCCGTGGTGAACATGATGCCGAACTGCTGGAGGATGACGGCGACAAAGATGCATACCCCGGCGGCAAGCGAATACAGGCAGAGCTTTTTGGCTGCTGCGGGACGAGGCCCATTAATGCGGGATTTTCGCCGGATCAGGATCAGCGGCAGCAGGGAAAGGCTTCCCAAAATGAACCGGATGCCGTTGAACGCGAACGGCCCCACATACTCCATACCGGAACGCTGGGCGACAAATCCAAATCCCCAGATTCCGGCAGTAAGCAAAAGGAGGATATCCGCCCTTAAGGCGCGTTTATTCACAGGAAGCCAGAAGCGCCGCTATTCTTCCCTTATAACGGCTTCGCTGAAACCTGTCGTTCCCAGCGTGTTGGCTACAGACTGAACTTCTGAACCACGGATCCCTTTGATTACGACCCGGAAAAAGTCTCCGTTCCGTTCATATTCGGGGTTGAGTCCGACGGCCTTCAGTTTGGTGTACGCCTCTACCGCGTTGCCGGGCACTTTGTACGAACCCACCTGGAGCCGGTATGTTTTATTCGGCTGCGGTGTAATCGAAGGAATCAGCCTTGCCCCGGTAAGCGCCGGAGGCAGATTTTCCGGAATAGGGGCGGGAATCACTGGTGCCGGTGCCGGTGCTGGAGGCGGTACGGGGGGCGCCGGCGGTGGGTATACCGTCACCGTAACCGGGGGAATTTCCGCCGGGGCCGGCACTATGGTGATCTGCTGCGGCTGGACGGGCGCCGGCGGAATATACGTTTGCTGCGGATAAACAGGCTGCTGCGGAACCGGCGTTTGCGGCACAACCGGCTGCTGAGGCTGCGCCATGGGCTGCACCTGAACAGGCGGCAAATATTGAATCGGCGCTTCGGCCTGCTGCTGGCCCGCGTTAATTGTTTCGATTAAGACCGGCGCGGTTCCCGTGGCAAGCATATCAAGCTGCTCGGCTGCGGCCCTTGAAACGTCGATGATCCTCGACGCGACAAAAGGCCCCCTGTCGTTAACCCTGACCGCGACCTGTTTGTTGTTGTGCCTGTTGGTAACGAGCAGGTAGGTTCCAAAGGGAAGGCTGGGGTGTGCGGCGGTAAACATGGACGAATTGAAGACCTCGCCCGAAGCGGTCGGCCTGCCGTCGAATTCGGCGCCGTACCACGAGGCGATTCCTTCCTGCCTGAAATTATCCCCCGCCGGGGCCGTGTATGCCTGGGCTGATGCCTGTTGGGGAATGCACAGCGCGGCAATATAAAAAGTCAGTAGTAAAGCGATGGTCTTTTTCATACACTCTTTATCGGCATTTTTGAAACTTGAATTGAGATCGCCCTGTCGCTTACCTGCTTGCAATTTGTTCTATACAGATGTATAGTTGTTATTATGGAGTTGGGGGAGAAGATTTCCATTCTTGCGGGGGCGGCTAAGTATGACGCTTCTTGCGCTTCTTCGGGGAGTGGCGTTATCAAAGACGGCGGCACTTCCAAAGGCAAAGCTGGCAATGCGCCGGATTTCGGCGCACGGGTCCCGGCGGGGGTTTGCCATAGCTGGACCGGGGATGGACGCTGCGTCAGCTTGCTCAAGGTGCTTTATTCCAATGTCTGCCGGTATGACTGCGCCTATTGCGTCAACCGCTCCTCGGCGGACATACCCCGCAGCAGCTTTACCGTACAGGAACTGGTCGGCCTAACCTGCGAATTTTACCGGCGCAACTATATCGAAGGGCTGTTTTTGTCGTCTGGGATATTCGCCGATCCCGACATCGTCATGGAAAAACTCATCGAGACGGCTAAAACACTCCGTACCGAGGCGGGCTATGGCGGCTATATCCACCTGAAAATAATCCCCGGCACGGGAGATGCGCAGATCCGCGAGGCCGGCCTGTGGGCGGACCGTCTCAGCGTGAACATTGAGCTTCCCACGGATAAAAGCCTGAAAAACCTCGCCCCGGACAAATCCGGCACGGCGATCCTCGGCGCGATGGACGATTTTTCGGACCTTAGCCGCGATTTTGAGGAAACCCGCCGTAAAAGCCGGTTTTTGCCCCAGGGAAAAGCCAGTTCCCCCGATTTCGCCCCGGCAGGGCAGAGCACCCAGCTTATCGTAGGTGCCAGCGAGGAGGACGACCGGCAGATCATCAGGCTGTCCAGTTCCCTGTACCGCAAATTTTCCCTGCGCCGGGTGTACTATTCGGCCTTTATCCACCCCGGCGCCTGTGCCCGTGGCGCAGCCTTCGACCCCCGCCTGCCTGCAATCCCCGGCCCGCCGCTGGTGCGCGAGCACCGCCTCTACCAGGCAGACTGGCTCATGCGGTTTTACCATTTTGCCGCCGCCGAAATCCTTGGCGAGGACAGCCCTTTCCTCGATCCGCACGTCGATCCCAAGACTGCCTGGGCATTGCGCAACCTCGACTTTTTCCCCATCGAGATTAACCGCGCCGACTACGAAACCCTGCTGCGCGTCCCCGGCATCGGCGCAAAAACCGCCCGCCGCATCATCGAAACCCGCCGCTCCCGCAGCCTCAGCTTTGACGGCCTCCGCCGCCTTGGCGCGGTACTCAAGCGCGCCCGCTACTTCATCAACTGCGGCGGCGCCTTCATCGAGCGCCCCGACGACCCCCGCCGCATCCGCCGCCTCCTCGCCGACACCGACGGCGCCGGGCTGCAATTGCCGCTGTTTGAATTTTAAAAACAGAGGCAACTTTTTCCCTTATATCACACGGAGGCACAAAGGCACTGAGGCATAATTCGCAATATTTCACGCAGAGGCACAGAGGCGTTATTCGCAATATTTCACGCAGAGGCGCAGAGGCGCAAAGCTCGCAGAGGGGAAGAAAGGGGGATTAGGGACTGGGGACTAGGGACTAGGGAATGGGGAGTAGGGAGTGGGGAGTAGCGGGTTTTGTATGGAGGCGGCGCGAGGTAACGGTAGCGGACTTCTTGGGGGCAGCGAGATAACGGCTTTGCAGAGCGGACTCTCTTTTTGCGAATAGCTGCTAAACTTGCTCCGTCTTATCGGACAATGCCCCGACGGGGCGGGCGCGCAATTACCCTCTCGAATTCAAGAAATATCAATCCGAAATGCTCTTTTGGAGAAAACTCAGAAATGTATGCCAGTCGAATAAAAGCGGGAAAACACCCCTAGTGAAATAAAACCCAGAAATGTATGCCCAAAAATGTGGCGGAGGGTGTCGGAGGCAAACGTGCCGTGCGAGCAGCACGAGTGCGTTTGGCCTCCGACGGGCCCCGAAGCAATTGTTTTAGCATACATTTCTGGTGAATGTGCCTATTATGGGTGTTTTTCGAATAACTATGTTATTTCCTTTGAATGCAAGTATATAATTGGAAACCAATAAGGCTAAACTTGCCCCGTCATTTACACGAAAATGCCCCGACGGGGCGAGCGCGCGGGGCGGCGCGCAGGCTGGCAAAAAATTTCTGGAACTCCCCGCTGAAGGAGACTACGCAATAAATTCTAAAATTTGGAGTACAAAGAATGCTGACCGGCATGAGGAACTTGAGAGCAACATAACAATATCGAAATACCACTAACCCGAAACATGGAAAAAGGCCGGTCAGAGGCTCCGCAAGCGGACTCATCCAGATTTTTGCCAGCCTGCGCGCCGCCCCGCGCGCTCGCCCCGTCGGGGATTTTCGGAGAATTTGCGAGGCAAGTTTAGGTTTTTTTTGTTTTTTTTCGGTGATTTCCTTGCATTCAGATCCCCCATGAACGATAATTTAGTACAGAGCCGGGTATTTTGGGCCGGTTTTTACAAAATAACGCTGGGAGGCGGTTAAAATGAGCTTATCGGTTAAGGATATCGCGGGTGCGCTGAAACTGGAAACACGGGTGGTCGA
>WRJO01000065.1 GCA_009778545.1 Treponema sp.
AACAGCCCTGAATGTTGTCTTCCACATGGTGATGGATAAGCGAGGGGCGGCAAAAGAAATGCCGGTAATGTCCTCATCAATATTTACCGTCCGCACAGAAAAAGCGGAGGTCCGCACCTTGCAGGCGTACCTTGAGGTAAACGCCAACATAGTCAGCGGGCACCAGGTGGCGGTACTGCCGGACGCGAACGGAAGGCTGGTCTCCATGCGGGTGGAACTTGGCTCCGTGGTGCAGAGAGGGGCGCTCATTGCCCAGGTTGACCCGTCCCGCCCGGGAACGGTTTTTTCCCTCAGCGACGTGTACGCCCCGGTGTCCGGCATGGTGGTATCAAGCCCGGTGTCGGTGGGTTCTACGGTCAGCACCGCAACCGTTTTAATGACCATTGCCGTCGCCGACACTATCGAAATAGAAGCCCTTATCCCCGAGCGCGAAGTCGGCCAGTTGAGTACCGGCCTGATAGCCGAGATACGCCTTGAGGCTTTTCCCGGCGAGACATTCGCCGCAGCGCTGACGCAGGTTTCGCCGGTTGTCGATCCGGTTTCACGAACCAAGAAAATTACCATGCGCTTTGATACCAACGATCCAAGAATCAGTCCGGGAATGTTCGCGAGGGTAAAACTCAACACCCGCACGTATGAAAATGTCATTTCGATTCCCCAGGAAGCCCTTGTCGAACACCGGGGAAGGACGATTGTCTATGTTCTGAATGTCAACTCCGATCCCGAAGACGCAAACGAACCGGAAGATCGAGGCGTACCCGCCGGAACGCCCCGCGTTCATATAAGGGAAGTAAGCGCCGGGGTGAATGTGGACAGGGAAGTTGAAATAAAAACCGGCCTTGAACCGGACGAAGAAGTGGTAGTGCAGGGACAGCAATTCCTTACCGACAATGCCCCGGTGCGGATAATAGGGAGAAGGGGGTAACATGAGTCTGGCATCCAACATTGTAAAACGGCCTGTCCTTGGGCTGGTGGTTTTCGGCCTTATCGCCATTGTCGCCATGTTCCTTGTCGCGGGCATACCGATCGATATGTTTCCCGAGATCAATCCCCCCTACCTCATCGTGGTTACCACTTACCGGGGAGCGGGACCTGAGACCGTAGAAAAATCGGTAACGCGAATGCTGGAATCCCAACTGGTGAACATCAGCGGCCTTAAGGAAATTACTTCCACGTCAGGCGAAAGCAGATCGATGATCATCATGGAATTCAAGTTCGGCACAAACATAGAAGCCAAAACCAGCGACGCACGGGATCGGATTGACCGGATAAAATCCCGTCTGCCTGACGGCGCGGACACGCCGATTATCATACAGATAGACCCCGACATGATGCCCATGCTCCGTATCGCCGTTCAGGGGAACCGGTCGGTCAACGAACTGCAGGACATTGCGACTAACGTAATCATCGACCGGCTTGAGCAGGTAGACGGCGTGGGAAGCACCAACGTCATCGGCGGCGTGGAAGAACAAGTGCGGGTGGAAATTTCCCAGAACCGCCTTGAGGCTTACGGCCTTTCGATTACCGGCATTGCGGGGCTTTTGGCAAACCAGAATTTTGAACTCGGCGCAGGGTCTATCGTAGACGGCTCGCGGAATTACAGCATCAGGACCACCGGAGAATTCAACTCGGTCCAGGACATCGCCGAAACCGTCATTGCCCGCCGAGGCGGCGCAGACATCCGCCTTATGGACATCGGGGATGTGAGCATGGGCTACCCCAAAGAAACATCTTCGGCGTTTATCAACGGGGAAAACGGCATATTTATTGCCATAACCAAACAAAGCGGAAGCAATTCCGTAGCCGTTGCGGACAGCGTCTATGCGAAACTCGACGAGATCAGCGCTCTGCTCCCCCGCGATATAAGCCTTGAAATAATACAGGACAACACCACCCAGATTCGGGACATGATAAACGAACTTATCAGCTCCGCGCTCATAGGCGCCGTGCTGGCTATGGGAATATTGTTCCTGTTTTTGCGGAGCATTAAAAGCACGATCATCATCGGCATATCGATTCCCTTTTCAATACTGGCGACGCTTTTAATAATGAAGCTCACCGGCCTTACCCTGAACATGCTTACAATGGCGGGACTCATTCTGGGTATCGGTATGATCGTTGACTGTTCCATCGTCATTCTGGAGAACATTTTCAAATACCGCGAACGGGGCGCAAAGCCCGACATTTCCGCCATTTTGGGAAGCCAGGAAGTTATGACTTCGCTTATTTCTTCCACCCTCACCACGCTCTGTATTTTTATTCCGATCCTCCTTTTCAAAAACGAACTGGGCTTTATCGGGATGATGGTAGAGAGCCTTATCATTACCGTGGCGATTTCCCTTACCTCAAGCCTTCTTGTCGCCATCTTCCTCGTGCCGATTCTGGCGAGCAAGTACCTGGCCCCGAAAACAAGGGCGGAAAAGCCCCTGCGGAACAAGGCGCTCATTAAAATTGACGCTGCCATTGAAAGCGGAATTCAGGCGGTTACGCGGGGCTATAGCCGCCTCCTTAAACTGGCAGTACGCAAACGCCTTTCCACGGTGATAATCGTAATCATCGTTTTTATCGGTTCAATCCTCACCATGTCGGGATTAAAGCTGGTTATGATGCCGCCGATGAACGAAGATTCGTTCACACTTAATGTCGAACTTCCCCTGGGAACGATTTATGAGGACTCCAAGGCGATGATGCTGCAGGTACAGGAAATCGCAATAAATGAGATCAGCGGAATCAAGAGCATTGTTACCGAGGTGGAACAATCCAAGGGTTCGATGAGCATAACCCTCGACATGAGTTTGCCAAATGCGGATACATCTGAACAGGCGAAAAACCGCCTGCGCGCGCGGTTTGGCGATTTTCCCAACGCGGAACTAAGTTTTGCCCAGGGCAGAGGGGCGGGATTTGCCGGAGGCGCGGACATCGATCTGGCGCTTCGGATTCACGACATCGAACCGGGGCTGCAAACCGCCAAAGAAATAAAAGAACTGCTGGAAGAAAAAGTGCCGGAGCTGATTGAAGTGAGCATCGACATGACCGAGGGACTCCCCCAGGTGGAAGTGATCATCGACCGCAACCGCGCCTACAACATGGGGCTTTCGGTCGGCGCAGTCGCCCGTGAAATCGCCGCCGCCATGAACGGCGTAACCGCGACGACTTTCCGGCACGAAGGCAATGAATACTCCGTCGTTCTGGAACTGCGGGAAGAAGACCGGGAAAAACTGCCCGACCTTGGGCGGATATTCATTGCGTCCAACACGGGGAACCTTGTCCCCCTTTCCAACTTTGCAACGCTGGAAAAGGGCCTGGGGCCGGTGAATGTAAAAAGGCAGAACCAGTCAAGGATCATTCACATAACAGGCACCCTTGCAGCCCCTGGCACCGCCACGGAAGTTGAGAACAAGATTAAGGAGATTATGGATACCGAATACATCCTTCCCGAAGGCCTCTTCCTTGGTTACGAGGGCCAGTCGAAAAAGCTCGGCGAAGCGATTAATACATTCATCGTCGTTATCATTCTTGCGGTGCTGCTGGTATTCGGCGTAATGGCCGGTATTTACGAATCGTTCAAGGATCCCTTTATCAACCTGTTTACCATTCCCCTTATGCTCATCGGCGTTGTAGCGATTTACTTCATCACCGGCCAGACAATGAGCATGTTCACGATGATAGGGCTGGTAATGCTAATCGGGATTGTTGTTAATAACGGCATCATTCTGGTTGATTATACGAATCTGCTGGTAGGACGCGGCGTCCCCGTCGGACAGGCCTGTATCGAAGCCGGTGAATCGCGGCTGCGGCCGGTCCTTATGACCACCCTCACCACGATCCTCGGCCTTGTTCCCCTTGCATTCTTCCCCGGCAAGTCCGCCGCCTTTATCCAGCCCATAGGGTTAACCGTCATCGGCGGCCTTATATCTTCGACCTTTATCACCCTGTTCTTTATCCCGGCGCTGTACTCGCTGTTCAACGAACGCCTGGGTAAGCAAAAAAAGGAGTTGTCATGAAACGCATAGAACTTATTGCCAATCTTTCGGTAGAACGCGAAATTATCGGCGCACTGGAAGATACCATTCCGGACTTTTACTACACCCTGCTGCCGCAAATCCACGGCAGGGGAAAAACCAAATACCGTCTGGGAACCACCACCTGGCCGGAAATGAATTTTATGCTTATCAGCTACCTGGATGACGCAGCCGCCGCCAAAGCGGAAGCGGCAATTCGTGAAGTAAAGCTCCGCTTCCCCAAGGAAGGAATCAAGCTATTCATTATAAAAGCTGAAACTTAAATAATCTCACACGGAGGCACCAAGGCACAGAGAAATGTGCGAAGTTCGCAAAATACGCCAGTAAATTTGTGCCTCTGTGCCTCTGTGAGAGAAAAATGGGAATAAATTCTCACACTTTTGCCGGGGCGAGTTTTTGCTTTTCCTTTTTGGTTTTCTGGTTTTCCCAGAAATTAACCACGCCGGAAGAAATAAAGGTCGTCGTGTACACGCCGGAGATCATGCCTACCTGCAGGGCAAGGGCAAAGTCCCTCATGGAACCGGTGGTAAAGATGATCAGCGAAAGGACTGCCAGCATGGTTGTAGCCGTTGTAATGATCGTCCTGCTCAGCGTCTCGGTCAGGGACCGGTTCAGTACGTTGACAAAAACCTCGTCGGGGTAGATTCGGCGGTTTTCCCTTACCCGGTCAAAGACAACGATGGTGTTGTTGATCGAATAACCGATAATTGTGAGAATCGCCGCAATCGTGGTGGTGTTGAATTCCATCCCGGTCCAGACAACAAAGGCAACGATGATAAGGGCATCATGCAGAATGGCGATTACCGCAGCCACCGCATACTGGGGCTTAAACCGGACAGTAACGTATACCAATATTATCAGCAGGGTAAGACCGACCAAAAGCCCCACCTGGTCGGTAAGGTTTTTTGAAAAACGGGAACCGACATAGTCAGAACGGAGAACCACCACTTCGCCGGATCCAAAATACGATTCCAGCGCATTGGTAACCCGTTCGGTGGGAGCGCCGGCGGCAGATTCGTCTTCTTCACCCTTCTGCTTGTCTTCGGCGCGGATCATAAAATGGCGATCGCCCGGTTGGCCGAGACTCTGAACCGAAACGCTTTGTCCCAGGCTGCCCATCGCATCGCGCACCGCAGCGATGGAAATTTCTTCGCTTTGGGGATCAAGGTAATGTACCGCATAGGGTACGCTGCCCAATTGGGGATTCCCCTGGGCGCTGCGCACCAGCCACTGCGTATTGGTGTCCCCGGACACATTCAGTTTTACTTCCAGACCCTCCGCACCGGATCGCAGCGCATCGGCAAGCGAGCCGACAGTCCCGTATTCGCTGAACAGAAAGCTAACGGTCCGCGATTCGGCGCCCAGGCCGGAGTTGACGATGTGCATGCCGCTGCGGTCAAAGGCGACGGTTGCGTTGCCCCTGCCCGCCCAGGTAAGGCTGAACGCGGTGGGGGCGAATTGCACTTCCTGTATTACGCCCGCCTGAAAGTCCACGCCAAGGTTAAAGCCGCCCATGACAAAATAGCTGACTACGCCGGCGGTGGTAAGGGTTACGGAAAAAATAGCCGCAGCAAGAAACAGTTTGGAAAATGGGATAATTTTTTTCATTATTTTATCCCCCCTGCAGCAGCTTCGCCTTCAACGTGCAGCCGGGACCAGCTTATCGTAACTTTCTTGCTTCGCATCACATCCGTGCTGAAGTCAAATATCAGCCGGGAAACAAACAGGGCGGTAAACACCGAGGAAAATACCCCGACGGCAAGCGTCACGGCGAATCCCTGAATGGGGCCGGAGCCAAGCTGCGACAGGAACAGGGCGGCGATAAAGGTGGTGATGTTAGAGTCCATAATCGCCCAGAACGCCTTGTTAAAGCCCGATTCAACAACGGCCTTCCTTCCCTTGCCGAGTCGCATCTCCTCCTTCATGCGTTCAAAGATGATCACACTGGCGTCTACCGCCATGCCGATGGTAAGGATAAAACCTGCGATGCTCGGCAGGGTTAGGGTAAAGTTGAATGCGGAGAGTATGCTGAACATGAGGTAGAAATTTAACAGCTGGGCGACGATGGCATTGAGCCCCGCCGTCCTGTACCACACCAGCATGAAGATGAAGACCATGATAATGCCGCCGAGCAGGGCGAACATGCCCTGGCGTATGGTGTCTTCGCCCATCGAAGCGCCGATGCTCTGCTGGTTGGCCACTTCCAGTTCGACGGGCAGCGCCGCAGTTCTGAGGGTCAGGGCGATGTTGTTCGCCTCGTCCGCCCCAAATCCGGTGAGCCGCACTGCGTCGCGTATTGCCGACTGGATCGTCGCCTGGGATTTTACCTTGTCGTCAAGCACAATTGCCAGCGGTTTGCCGATGTTTGCCGAGGTAAGCCGGTAGAAAATCTCGCCGCCCTCGCTGTCCAGCAAAAAGGTAACTTCCGGCTTGCCGTCCAGGTTGTTCCGGGAAACTTCGGCGCTGCGTATGTGGTTGCCATCCAGGCCCACTTCCCTTTTCAGCGCCGCATATTTGTAGCTGCCGTCGGCATTGCGGTCATGCTCGTCCAGGCCGTAGCGGTCCTTAATATACACGCCCCGGATCATCACATCAGGCGGGACGACTGTCTGATCCAGGAGATTCCCCTCGGCATCAAAGGTTGCCCTGCGGTTGGAACGGTAGTAGCTGTTAAATGCTTCAGTCGCTTCGGGATCAACCATGTGGAAGGCAAGGCTGCCCTTTCCCATGATGATGTCGTTGATCCGTTCGGGGTCGGCGCTGCCGGGAATTTCAACGTATATCTGATCCGCTCCCTGCCGCCGGATAACCGGCTCTGTCAGTCCGAAACGGTCGATGCGGCTGTTAAGCACTTCCAGCGTGCGATTCACCGCGTCGTTTTTGTCCTCTTCGGTGAGGGGCCGCCCCAGCTTTTCCTGCAGCGCGTCCATGTCCACCTGTAAAACAATGCTCAGGCCGCCGGAAAGATCGAGCCCAAGCTGCACGGCGTTTTTCTGCAGATCCTTGAGGGCGAAGACCTCTTCCCGGTGTTTCGTCTCAATCGCGTCCAGGGCTTCCTCCCTGCTTGAAAAAGCAGAAAGCGTGGTTCTTGCATCCCACCTTTCCGGCGCATTTCGCTTGTTGTCCCTGTAGATCTTTTTCGCCTGCTTTACCAGGAAGGACAGATCATCGGGAACTTCGCCGTCTTCCCGCGCCTGATCCAGGAGCCGTTGAAAGTCTTCCACCGCCGTTGCGGAGGCATAGATCTTTATCTGCTCGCGGGATTCCAGCGCCTGGGCCTTTTGATCCCGGGGAACCAGAAAATACCAGCGGAGGCTGGGCCAGAGGAACACAAAACATATCGCCATTATTACCAGGACTATGCCAAGCCGGTACCGTTTACTCATAACGCTGCTCCAACAGTGGGATTAATTTACTTCTTCTCGTCCTCGGCTTCAGACTCAGCCTCTTTTTCCTCGCTGTCGCTTTTTTCTTCCTTCACGACGGTAACGTTGGTGATGGAGGAGCGGTTGAATTCGATTTTGGTATTTTCATCAACCTTTACAACGATGGTTTGCTCGCGCACATTTTGAATTGTCCCGTGAATGCCCCCGGCAGTAACAACCTTGTCGCCTTTTTTAAGGGCGGCGAGCATTTTCTGGGTTTCCTTCTGCCGCTTGTTCTGGGGCCGGATGATCAGAAAGTAGAAGATCGCGACGATTGCGATGACGGGGAGAAACGTCCCCAGAGAACCCAGGGGGTTGTTAGGCGTACCCTCGGTCTGCAGAAGGGGCGCGTTCATGAACAGTGAAAGAACGAATGAATTCATAGATACTTCCTTAATTTAGCGTTAATTGTGATGTGCCCCAGCCTAGCATAAAAAAGAAAGGTTATTCAAGTGGCAACAGGCCGCTATTCACAATTCACTTTTAATCTGTTATCTTTAAAAAGAGGAGCCTGTGGCGAAGATCTGCCTGTGCCTGGCGGCGAAAACACTGAAGCAGAACCTTGAAATTCTCGAAAAGTACCGTAAATACGCGGATATTGCCGAATTGCGGGTCGACTGCCTGGAACGGGATGAGCGCCTGCTGATCCGGCGCTTCCCCGAACAGGCGGATGTGCCGGTTATTTTGACGATCCGCAGGGATATTGACGGCGGGCATTTTGCGAGCGGCGAAGGGGCAAGGGTCAACCTGATGGCCCGGGGGCTGGCATTCGCCGATGCCGACAGGCGGCGCAATTTTGCCTACCTCGAAATTGAAAAAGACCTGAATGTCCCCAGCCTGGAAGAGGCGGCCCGCACTTTTGGAACGAGGATAATCCGCTCGTACCACAATTTTAAGGGGCCGGAAACGGACCTGGCGGAAAAGATCCGCTCGATACGCCAGTCCGAAGACGAGATTGTGAAAGTGGCAGTTAAAGCCAATTCCGTCCTGGACGTGCTCAAAATATTGCGCGCCGGAAGGGAATCTGCGGGCAGAGATAAAATCCTCCTCGCCATGGGGCATTACGGCCTGTGCAGCAGGATCCTCGCCGAGCAATTCGGCTCTTTTTTGAGCTATACCAGCGCCCTTTCCGATCCGGACTCGCCGCCAGGGGAGCCTGACCAGGTCGACGTTCTGGATTTGGCGAACCTCTACCGTTTCCGCAGCATAACAAGCGCCACCGGCGTCTACGGCGTCACAGGCTATCCGCTGAAGGCTACCAGCAGCCCCTTCCTCATCAATACGATTTTTGGGCTTGAGGACGCAGACGCGGTTTTCGTGCCTTTCCCCACGGATTCGATCAGGGCCTGCATGGAACTGGTGGGGGAGCTAAACGTTAAGGGGCTTTCGGTAACGGTTCCGTTCAAAGAGGCGATAATCCCCTTCCTGGACAGCCAGGCGCCCGAAGTGCGGCGCATCGGCGCGTGCAGCACCCTGACCATGGGCCCGCAAGGCTGGCTGGGAAGCAATACCGACGCCATGAGTTTTTCCGACTCGCTCTTGGCCTTTACGGGCAGGAACCACCTCAAGCGGCGGCGCGTTACCGTTATCGGAGCGGGCGGCTTCGCCAGGGCGGTGGTGTTTGAGCTGCACCGGCTGGGAGCAAAGGTACTTATCCTGAACCGGGCCGCCCGCAAAGCCCGCGACCTCGCCGCCCCCTACAGGTTCGCATGGGGCGGCCTGGACAGCCAGAGCATTGCGATGATGAGCAGCTACCGCGACATTATCATCCAGGCCACATCATCCGGCATGGAAGGAAACGATCCGGGCAATCCGCCGCATTCAAAGGATCCGGTGGAGATGTACAATTTCTGCGGACAGGAAGAAGTGATCGATTTGGTGTACAGGCCGGAAATGACGCCCTTCCTTAAAAGAGCCGCCGACGCTGGCTGCCGCTGCCAAAACGGCTTCGACATACTTATCCGCGAGGCGCGGTACCAGTACTCCCGCTTTACAGGAAAAGATTTCCCCGAGCACCTTCTGGCAAGGGTTCAGATGGGTGCCTGATACTATTCCGGTTTAATCTCACAGAGGCACGGAGGCACAGAGGATTAATTAATGGAAGAACAACACATCACCCAAGAAATGAAAGAGGCTGCTGCGAGGGCGGCTGTCGACTCGCTGGTCTGCAGTGGAATGAAGCTGGGGCTGGGAACCGGTTCTACCGCCGTCCATGTGATCCGCCGGGTCGGGGAGCTTTTGGCGCGGGGGAAACTGAAGGACATCCGCGCCTTTGCCACCAGTTTTCAGTCCGAGATCGAATGTGAAAAGCTGGGAATCCCCGTGTTCCCCCTGAACTCACGGGAACTGTCCGGCGGGCTTGACCTGACCATCGACGGCGCGGACGAGGTTGACCCGCGCAGCCGGCTGATCAAGGGCGGCGGCGGGGCGCTGCTGATCGAAAAAATCGCCGCCTACGCCTCGGCATCGTATGCCATCGTGGTGGACGAATCCAAACTCGTTGAAAATTTGGGGGTACGGTTTCCGGTACCGGTGGAAGTTATCCCCGAAGCAAGGGTCACGGCGGCGCTTGCACTGGAAAAGCTCGGCGCACAGGCAGCGCTTCGGGAGGCGGTTCGCAAAGCCGGCCCCGTTGTCACCGACCACGGCAACCTGATCCTCGACATACGCTTTGCCGCCCCGCAGGACCCCGCTTTTCTTGAGGCGGAACTCAACCGCATTCCCGGCGTAGTGGAAAACGGCTTCTTTACCGGCCCCCCCGGCCGCGTTTTAGTACCCAGGGTCTACATCAGCCGCGCCGACGGCTCGATAGAAGTCCGGGGGAATTAATAACAGATCAACGAATGACGCGAATTAACGCAATTCGTTGACTCTTCAAAAATTCATTCTTGAAAAAAAAATGCTGTTTTGATAATCTGTCTCAGGTATACAGGAGGCGATATGTCCGATACATCCAAAGAAATTATCGACAGGGTTCGTGTGCTGCGCGAGATTGAAGAAATTTCCCCCGAGACTCTGTCCGTAAAGCTGGGCTTCGATATTGCGGAATATAACGCCTGGGAATCGGGCGAAAAGGATTTTCCCATCGGGGCGTTAGTCGAAATAGCCGCCCATTTCGGGGTTGATCTTTCCGAACTGGTTACGGGCTCCACCCCAAAACTCACGGCGTATTGCCTTACAAGGGCGGGAGAAGCCCCGGAGGTCTCAAGGCGGCCGATGTACACCTACTGGAATTTGGCCTATCAATTCCACCGGAAAAAAGCCGAGCCGTTTATTGTCGAAGCGTCCGCCGAAACCGGGAATAAACCCATAAACCTGAACACCCATCCGGGGCAGGAGTTTAACTATGTGCTTGAGGGCCGCCTGCTCCATTCAATCGGCGGCCATGAAATGGAGCTGGGCCCCGGCGACTGCGTGTACTACGACTCGCAGGAACCCCACGGCATGAAAGCCCTGGGCGGAAAAACCGCCCGCTTTCTGGCGGTGGTTTTTTAAAGTAATTGCAAAACATCAGTTTTGCAATTACAACATCTGAAAAAACAGTTTCGCAGCCGAAGGCGAGAAACTGCAAAGCCAATTGCGAAACTAACCGAGTTTTGCAATTGGCTAAAGGAACATCTATGGAACTGCTTGACAAGTATGTGTCAAAAACGGAATTCGAATCATACGAAGATTTCTATGCCCATTTTTCCGTAAACATACCGGAAAATTTTAACTTCGCCTATGACGTGATCGACGTCCTTGCCGCGGAAAAAGGCGGCGAGCGGGCGCTCCTCTGGTGCGACGAACGGGGCGCGGAGGCTTCGTTCAGCTATGCCGAAATGAAGGCCCTTTCCGACAAAGCCGCCAATGTTTTCCAGGCCGCCGGCATCGGCAGGGGCGATCCCGTTATGCTGATACTCAAGCGCCGCTGGCAGTACTGGCCGGTATTGCTCGCCCTGCACAAGCTGGGGGCAATTGCCATTCCCGCGACGCACCTCTTAACCGTCAAGGACATCGTCTACCGCTGCAATGCCGCGAGCATCGCCGCCATTGTCTGCGTTGACGATCCCGATCTGCACAGCCGGGTGGACGAGGCGGCGGCGAAGCTGCAAGCGTCTGCGCCGCGCTACAAGGCGTTTATCCGCTCGGCTCATAATGAACCTGATGCTTTCAAACCGAAAGATGGCTGGGCCGATTTCAGCGCGCTGATGGAAAAAGCCCCGGCGGCCTTTGTGCGGCCCGCCGTTGTGAATGCCAACAGCGACATCATGCTGCTGTACTTTACCTCCGGCACTACCGGCATGCCGAAAATGGTCCGCCACGACTTTGCCTATCCGCTGGGGCACGTCACGACGGCAAAGTACTGGCACCAGGCAATACCCGGAGGGCTGCATCTAACCGTCGCCGATACCGGCTGGGCGAAGGCCGCCTGGGGCAAAATCTACGGGCAGTGGCTCTGCGGGACGGCGGTTTTTGTGTACGACTACGACCGCTTTGTGCCCCAGGCCATGCTGGAGGTAATCAGCAAATACCGGCTGACCACCTTCTGCGCCCCGCCGACAATCTACCGCTTCTTTATAAAGGAAGATCTGAAAAAATACGACTTTTCCGCCCTGCGGCACTGTACGGTGGCGGGCGAACCGCTAAACCCCGAAATCTACGAACAGTTCCTCGCCGGTACGGGGATAAAGCTGCGAGAATGTTACGGCCAGACCGAGCTGACCGTCAGCCTCTGCGCCTGGCCCTGGCTGGAACCCAAGCCCGGTTCGATGGGAAAACCCGCCCCCGGCTACGACATCGACCTGCTGCGCGAAGACGGCTCCTCCTGCGGCATGGGCGAGGAAGGCCAAATCGTCGTCCGCACGGACAAACGCCGGCCCTGGGGGATGTTCGGCGGCTATTACCGCGACGACGCCCTCACCGGCAGCGTGTGGCACGACGACGTCTACTACACCGGAGATGTCGCCTGGCGCGACGAGGACGGCTATTTCTGGTTTGTTGGCCGCGCCGACGACGTTATCAAGAGTTCCGGCTACCGGATCGGGCCGTTTGAGGTGGAAAGCGCCCTCATGGAGCATCCGGCGGTGCTGGAATGTGCCATCACCGGCGTCCCCGACCCCGACCGGGGCATGGTAGTAAAGGCGACAGTGGTGCTTGCCAAAGGATATGCCGCTTCCGGCGAACTCATGGTAGAAATGCAAAACCATGTGAAGAAAACCACCGCGCCCTACAAATACCCA
>WRJO01000066.1 GCA_009778545.1 Treponema sp.
TCTACGGGCAGTGGCTCTGCGGGACGGCGGTCTTTGTCTACGACTATGACCGCTTTGTGCCTCAGGCCATGCTGGAGGTAATCAGCAGATACCGGCTGACCACCTTCTGCGCCCCGCCGACAATCTACCGCTTCTTTATAAAGGAAGATCTGAAAAAATACGACTTTTCCGCCTTGCGGCACTGCACGGTGGCGGGCGAGCCGCTTAACCCCGAAATCTACGAGCAGTTCCTCGCCGGCACCGGAATTAAGCTGCGGGAATGTTACGGACAGACCGAGCTGACCGTCAGCCTCTGCGCCTGGCCCTGGCTGGAACCCAAGCCCGGCTCGATGGGAAAGCCCGCCCCCGGCTACAACATCGACCTGCTGCGCGAAGACGGCTCCTCCTGCGGCATGGGCGAGGAAGGCCAAATCGTCGTCCGCACGGACAAACGCCGGCCCTGGGGAATGTTCGGCGGCTATTACCGCGACGACGCCCTCACCGGCAGCGTGTGGCACGACGACGTCTACTACACCGGGGATGTCGCCTGGCGCGACGAGGACGGCTATTTCTGGTTTGTTGGCCGCGCCGACGACGTTATTAAGAGTTCCGGCTACCGGATCGGGCCGTTTGAGGTGGAAAGCGCCCTCATGGAACACCCGGCAGTGCTGGAATGTGCCATAACCGGCGTTCCCGACCCCGACCGGGGCATGGTGGTAAAGGCGACGGTGGTGCTTGCCAAAGGATATGCCGCTTCCGGCGAACTCATGGTGGAACTGCAAAACCATGTGAAAAAAACCACCGCGCCCTACAAATACCCCCGTATCGTGGAGTTTGTCACCGAGCTTCCCAAGACCATTTCCGGCAAGATCCGCCGGGTGCAGATACGCGAAGGGGACGGCGTAACCGGCTAAACCGCATAAATTTTTTAAAAAATTCAAATTTGCCGCTTGACTTTTTCTTGTGTATGTATTACATTATGTAATATGGAGGCGGCTATGAACCACCAAATAACAACCGCGAGGCTCCCCCTCGAAACCCGGAACAAGCTTCTCGCCCTCGCCCGAATCAAGAACAAGACAAAATCGGACATAATCAAGGAATCGCTGGATATGTACTACGAGTACGAAGAAAGCGAAATCGATTCCTTCACCCTGGGGGAGCCTTATTTCGGCAAATACGGTTCCGACGAGGACGACCTCTCCGTCACCTACAAAGAGCGCATAAAAGAGAAACTCCGTGATAAATTCGATTCTCCTTGACGCCGGCCCCCTGATAGCCCTTTTTAACGCGAGGGACAGGCATCACCTGCCTGTTGCGGCTTTTCTCAAAGAACATCCGTACCGCTATGTGAGTACCCTTGCGGTTTTTACCGAGGTATCCCACATGCTGGATTTCAGCACGAAGGCCCAGCGTGATTTTTATGAATGGGTGATGTGCAAAGGGGTGATAATCAGCGACATTAACCAGAACGACATGCCCCGGCTGGTGGAACTCACCGCCAAATACGCCGATCTGCCGATGGATCTCGCAGATGCGACCCTCGTTATTACGGCGGAAAAAACCGGCATACGGGAGATAATCAGTCTAGACAAAGATTTCGACATCTACCGTCTGCCCGGCAAGGAACAGATTCGCAACGTCTATTATTAGTGAGCACTAACCACTATTCACTACCCACTACCCACTTCTCTTACTCGTCCGCTTCCTGAAGCTTGAAGGATTCTCTGGCTTTGATCACGTCATCGGCGATGCGTCCGGAAATCGGCGCGTAGTGGTCAAAGGCGACGCTGAACGAGCCGGTGCCCGATGTGATCGAGCGCAGGTCGATCGAGTAGCGCAGCAGTTCCGACTGGGGAACCTCGGCGCGTATCTCCGCAATGCCGCCCGCCGAATCCTGCCCGAGGATCTTGCCCCGCTTGCCGGACAGATCGCTCATCACGTCGCCGAGGTACTTTTCCTCGACAAAGACGGTAAGGTTCATAATCGGCTCCAGCAGGGTCGGGCTGGCCTGGCGCATGGCGTCGCGGAAGGCGTTTCGCGCCGCCAGCTTGAACGACAGCTCCGAGGAATCCACCGGATGGTACTTGCCGTCAACTATCTTTACTTCAACGTCCACTACCGGATATTGCGCCATAGTGCCGTGCGCCATGCCTTCTACAATGCCTTTTTCCACACCGGGAATGTAGTTCTTGGGGATCGCCCCGCCGAAAATAGCGTTGATGAACTGATAATTTTCGCCGCGCGGCAGGGGGGCAATTTCCAGCACTACCTTTCCGTACTGGCCGTGGCCGCCGGTCTGCTTTTTGTGGGTGTATTCCGCGCCCGATTTCTTGGTGATTGTTTCCCTGTAGGCAACCTTGGGAACATGCGTTTCAACCTCGATCTTCTGGTTGGTTTTTATCTTGTCCAGGATGATGTTAATCTGCAGTTCGCCCATGCCGGAGATAACCGTTTCCTTGGTCTCGCCGTTAAAGTTGTAGCGGAAGGTCTTGTCTTCTTCGGCAGCGCGAACGAGGAATTCGCCGAGCTTGTCGTCGTCTTTTTTCGCCACGGCGTTCACCGCAATGGAATGTACCGGCTCGGGCAGGCGCAGCGGGGCAAAGCTTCGTCCGCCGTCCGCCGCTGCCAGGGTATCGTTGGTTTTGAGGGTGGCGGACTTGGTGATGATCCCCACGTCGCCGGCAAACAGCTCGCGCACCTCTTCCAGTTTTTTACCCTGGCAGGAGTAGAGCTTGCCGACGCGCTCTTTTTTGTTTTCGGAAACGTTGTACGCCTCGCTGTCTGCCGCCAGCTTGCCGGTAACAACCTTGATCCAAGAGAGTTTTCCCGAAAACTGATCGTAGGTGGTCTTTATGACCAGGCCGGAGAAGGGCTTGTCGGGGTCAATGGGGATATCCTGTTCCTTGCCCTCCCCGTCCAGCACGGCGTCCTTCGCGCTGCGGGGGTTGGGGCCGGCATCGGCGATAAAATCGATCAGCGGGATAATGCCGGAATTTTTAAGCGCGGCGCCGGCGAAGGCGGGAACGTATTTGTTTCCGGCAAGGGCCTTGACCAGCCCGGTTTTCATCTCTTCCGGCGAAAGGGAACCCTGTTCGATGTAGCGTTCCATAAGGGCGTCGTCGCCTTCTGCGGCGGCTTCTATCAGCTTTTCACGCGCCGCGGCTACGGCATCTTTGAACTCGTCCGGTATGGGGCATTCTTTTTCAACGGCGTCGCCTCCGGCAAGGTAGGCTTTTTCGTGCAGAACGTCGATAACGCCCTTAAATCCGCCGCCCGTACCCATCGGCAGCACCACCGGCGCCGGCTCTATCTTGAATTTTTCCTTAATGTCGGCAAGGGCCCTGGCAAAATCTGCCTGATCGTTGTCCAGCTTGGAAATAAAAACGCCCCTGGGCTTGTCCTGCCCGTCCAAATTCCGCCACAGCTTGACGGTCTCAATCTGCACTCCGGAGCGGCCGTCTACCGCCAGCAGCGCCAGTTCCGAGGCTCGGAAGCTGGAAATCACGTTCCCGGTAAAGTCGGAGGAGCCGGGAGTGTCAAAAAAATTTATCTTCGTACCGTTCCGATCGACGTGCCCCATGGCCGCATAAATCGAAATCTTCCGTTCTACCTCCTCCGGGCTGGCATCGCTGGCGGTTTTGCCGGATTCCACCGTTTCCGCACGGGGAATTACCCCACCGGCAAGCAGCAAATGTTCAAACAGGGTGGTTTTGCCGGTCTGTCCGTGTCCGGCGATGGCTACGTTTTTAATCTGGTCTGTTGCATGGCTCACAGGGGGGCTCCTTATAGAAAGAATATAGTGGCATCATAATGCCCCGGTATCGCATGATTGTCAAGAAAGGAAAGAACGAGGATCGGGTTGTTGATTTTACCTGGATTTGGTGGTACGATAATATTACGGAGAAAATCTATGCCTGTATTGAATATCGGTATCGGCCTGGCGATAGGGATTGCCTGGCTGGTTGTCTGCTGCATCCTCATCGGCAAAATACGCGAAAAAGAGCGAAAAACCCCCTTAATCGCCATTGCCGTCATTTTGTTTATCCTGTCCGCCATTGGTTTTATCGGAACCCAACTGGGGGCGTATTTTGGGTCAGGGGCGCTGGATCTGGGCGAAACAATTCTGAACGAATACCTGGTAGAAAATCACAGTGACTACCCGCTGGTAAGCAGGGGGGTAGAACCGTCCAATGTACAGCAGGCAATCAATGATTTGGAAGGGATAGCTCCGCGCAAAATTTCAGAATTCGGGCTTTACGGCGCAATGCTGCAAAACCTGTATAAAAACTCCCTTGCCAAAGGTTTTGAAATCCTCAGAGCAAGAAATGAGATGATCATCAAGCATGCCAACGAGGACGGGAGGGTCACTTCGGCTACGATAATAAAGGCGCTGGTGTGGGAGATTAACGCGATTATCCGGCGCATCGTCCTGATCAGCATCATTGTGACATCGGCAGTCCTGACGATATACATCGGCATCTGCGCCGCTTTGGCCCTGAAAAAGCCCCGGGAAACGGCCGCAACGCAGGTGTAGCGAACATCCGCCCTTGTTTTTTTCCCGCCGGGGGTATATAATTTTCTAATATACGGAGGTTCATGTATGGCAGACAATGCGGTCTATTTGGATTACGCCGACGGCGTAAAAAGAGTGATGAACAACGCGAAGCTGTATGTAAAACTTCTTACCAAATTCAAAAACGATACGAAGCTGGACAGCCTTGAAGCGGCGCTTGCTGCCGGAGAAATGGAAAAGGCCCAGACCGAAGCGCACACGATCAAGGGCGTTGCCGCCAACCTGTCGCTGGCGGAACTGTTCAAACAGAGCCTTGAACTGGAAACCCAGATAAAGGCAAAAGCGGTTGATCCGAACCAGATGGAAACGGTCAAGGCCGTTTTTGCCGCGACCATTCAGGAAGTAGAAAAGGTTATTGCAGAAAATGAATAAAATCGTTCCGACAGTCCTTATCGTCGATGACATGGATATCAATGTCATGGTGCTCGAGGAGATACTGAAGGATGACTACCACATAATCACCGCGAACAACGGCAAGGAAGCGCTGGAAAAACTCCGCACTGCGGCAACGCTTCCCAAGATCGTCCTGCTGGACGTGATGATGCCGGAAATGTCCGGCCCGCAGATGTTCGAGATAATGAAGGCCGACAATACCTTCAAGCGGATTCCGGTTATCTTTATCACGGCAGAAAACGATTCGGAAAGCGAACTGCTGGCAGCGGGAGCGGTGGATTTTATCAACAAGCCGCTCGTGCCGGAGATTGTCAAGCTGCGTGTTCGGAACCAGGTTGAGCTGAAGAACTACAGCGACAGCCTGGAGGAAATGGTCGCGGAAAAAACCGCCGAAGCGACCAGAACCCTGGACAACGCCCTCCAGGGCCTTGCGAACGTCATTGAGCACCGCGACCTTGAATCGGGGGAGCATGTCAAGCGGACGCAGCTCTACGTGCTGGCCCTCTGCGATTATTTGATTATCAGCGGGTCAAAATACGCGCAGGAAGTGCTGGACCTGAACCCCAAAATTATCATGAACGCGATGGCCCTGCACGATGTCGGCAAAATAGCGATTCCCGACCGCATACTCCTGAAACCGGGCAGGCTGGACCCGGAAGAATACGAAATAATGAAAACCCACACCACGCGGGGCAAGGATATAATCGCCGAACTGGGCGACATCCATTCATCGATGTACCTCAAGCACTGCGAGGACATCTGCTACGGCCACCACGAGCGATGGGACGGCAAGGGGTACCCCCGCCAACTGCAAGAAACTGACATTCCCCTGCCGGCGCGGCTTGCGTCGATTGCCGATGTCTACGATGCCCTGGTCTGCGCGCGGGTGTACAAGGCTGCTTTCCCCTACAGCGAAGCGATAAAAATAATTACCGACGGCAGCGGAACCCAGTTCGACCCGGTAATGTCCGATGCGATAGTGCATATCCAGAATCGTTTCCAGGAAATCGCCCAGGAATACAAATAGCGGGCGCTTTACTTATTCCACTCGAAATCGCCGATTGCCATCCTGACCGTGCTCCGTTCCCGTATCCTGATGCCGTTTTTCACATAGGCGTCGCCGTCTATGTCTATCATGCGGATGCTGTACCGGCTTGACGCATCAAACAAAGCGCCGAGCCTTACGGCGACACTCTGCCCGTTGTACAGCGGCTGGGTGATGATGCTCTCTCCCCAGCTTGCGTCGTTAGCCTTGCGGACGTAGATCTCTTTCATGGGAAAGCCGGTTTCGTTCAGAATCGTAAAAGAGCGGGGAGCGGAATCGGAATTATCTGCGGGAGGGGCAAGCAATTCCTCCGCCGTGTTAATCAGGCCGTCGATCCTGCCCCAAAAGCCGTCTGCCCCTTCCTGGGAACCGGCGGTAAAAGCGGCACAGAATAATAGAAGAATGGCTAAACCTTTTTTTCCCGGCACACTTTGCCCCTGTAAATTATCCCTACTTGGTATTATTTTGTCAATGTAATATGATACAGTAAAGGCGGCAGAAAATGCGAAAAATAACGGGAGACATCTGTCTGTGCGGAGCTTTCCTTGCGATATTCGCCGCAGCGGCGGGGATGCTGTCCTGTACAGCGGCCGAAGAAACACTCAAGGACGGCTATTACAGCGCCGAAGCTGCTGAATACGACAGCTACGGCTGGAAGGAGTACGTCACCATTTGCGTGTCCTCGGGGCAGATAATCCTGGTTGAATACAACGCGTTTAACGCCTCCGGTTTTATTAAATCATGGGACATGAACTTTATGCGGGTTATGAACGCCAGCAACGGCACCTATCCCAACGCATACACCCGCCATTACCGTGCAAAATTCCTGGAAAACCAGGGAATCGAGGGACTGGACATCGTCTCCGGCGCGACTCGCTCGTATTATTCGTTTTTGCAGCTTGCCGGAGCAGTGCTGGAAAACGCACGGTCCGGAGATGCCGAGCCAAGGTTTGTAACCCTGGAAATACCGGAAACAGATTGAAGGGAACGGTTTGAAAAAACGTAGCAGCCTGCGGATAAACTTTATTATCACGATTGTACTGGCAGGGACCCTCCTCGCCTCCGCCCTGGTAGCGATAATGATACGATCGATGAATTACATCACCGACACGATTCTGTTTGAGACCATGCGTCCGCTGGCGAAAACCGCCGCGCTAAGCGTCGAGACCAGCCTGCACATGCTGGCAGACCGCATCTTCCTTACGGGCGACAACCCCGTGTTCAGCGATCCCGGCGCGCCTATCAGCCAAAAGGAGCAGGCGCTGGCAATTGCCGAATCGGGAATTGAATTTGTTTGGCTGGGACTCTACTCGGCGCAGGGGCGGCTAGAAGCGGGAAGCTGGCGAAGCCCGCCGAGCATCCGAGGCTACACCATGTATGCGCACATGAGGGATACAGAAAATTTGGCCGTTGACGACGTGCATGTCGGCTCTTCGGGCGAGATAGAGATTGTAATGGGCAGCCCGATAATCATCGATGAAACGATCGTCCATTACCTTGTGGGAAGCTATAAGTACGACGTGCTCAGCGATGTTATCGCCAACATTCACATTTCGTCGGAAAGCACGGCGTACATAATCAACGAGAAAGGAAAATTTATGGCGCACCGGAACATGGAGAAGGTGCGTTTTGAGGAAACGATTTTTGCCGACAACCGCGAAATGTCGGGGCTTGAGGACATTCTGGACCAGATGAACCGCCGCCAGATAGGCTCAGTTCGATTTGGAAAAAAAGATTCACAAAAAATATGCAGCTTTGCCCCGGTACGGGGGACCCATTGGACTTTGGCCATAGAAACGCCCATCGAAGATTTTATGCCGGCCATACGCAGGGGAATATTTACCAGCCTCCAGCTCACCCTTGCCCTGCTGGTGCTGTTTGTAATTCTTGCCTACCTGGTTGTAACCCGGCTGGTAACCAATCCGCTTAAAGTTATCTCCGAGCACGCCGGGCATCTGAGCCAGGGCTTTTTTGAATATCAGCTTCCCGAAGACCTCTTTGAAAGAAGCGACGAAATCGGCCTTGTGGCCGGGGCATTTGATTCCGTATCGCATTCGTTCAAGGCCGTTATCAGCGACGTTGAAAAGATAACCCATGCCGCCGGCACCGGAAGGCTGGATGCGCGGCTCAACGTTTCCGAACTCCGTGGAAATTTCCTGGAAATCGCCGTCGGGGTAAACAATTCCCTGGATCTGATATGCTCATATCTCAACGCCATACCAGAAGCGATAGCCCTGTTTGACGAAAGAAGGGAAATGCTCTTCCATAACCGCGCCATGGACGAATTCCTTATCATTCACGGGCTGGAGGCGGAGGACAGGCAGCTTCTTGAACAAATCGCCGGAGGGGGGTGGGAATCCGAAGACGTACTCGACTCCGGGGCGGCGGCGATCTTCTCGCCGGAAAATCCAAACCCCAGCCCCTTTACCACCGACATTGCAATGCTGGGGCTTAACGGCGCGGATAACTTCAGCCTGAAATTACAGCGCGTCGGAACGGACATCCAGGGGCAGGATTCGTTATGCGTCATCCTCCTGTTAAGCGACGTTACGCTCCTTACCCATGCCAAGCTCGACGCGGAAGCGGCAAGCCACGCAAAAAGCGAGTTCCTTTCAAGGATGAGCCACGAAATACGCACCCCCATGAACGCGATAATCGGCATGGCGCAGATCGCCAGGACATCCGGCGAGATAGACAAACTCCGAAGCTGCCTTGAGCAGATCGAAAGCTCGTCGCACCACCTCCTGGGCGTTATCAACGACATCCTGGATTTCAGCAAAATTGAATCGGGAAAACTTTCCCTGGACATCGTCGATTTCTCCCTTTCTGAGAATATGGGCTTTGTACTGTCGATGATGGATTCCAGGGCCAAGCAAAAAAACATAACAATAGACCTTGCCGTAAACAACCTTGTCCACGACGGCCTGAGCGCCGATTCCCTGCGGCTGAACCAGGTGCTGATAAACCTCCTGTCCAACGCGGTAAAATTTTCGCCGGAGGGGAGCAGTATTCAGCTTACTGCGGAGGAAACAGGCTGGGAAGGCGGCGACGGCGAACGCGGCACGGGAACCTACGGATTTTCAATCACCGATCGCGGCATAGGGATCAGCGAGGAACAGGCGGGACGGCTTTTCCGCCCGTTCGAGCAGGCGGACGGCGGCATAACGCGCAACTACGGCGGCACGGGCCTTGGCCTGGTGATCAGCAAGAGCCTTGTGGAAATGATGGGCGGCGAGATCAGCCTGCAAAGCAAACTGGGGGAAGGCAGCACGTTCTCCTTCACCATCCGCTGCGACGCGCAGCTTGCCGCCGTGAAAACGGCAGAAACGGCATCGGGCGATTCCGCCGGGGCCACCTTCGATTTTACCGGCAGGCGATGCATGGTTGTCGACGACATTGATATTAACCGCGAAATCGTTACAGAGCTGCTTTCCACCACCGGCCTGGAGATGGAAACCGCCGAAAACGGCAAAGAAGCGCTGGAAAAATTCGCCGCATCCGGCGAAGGCCATTTCGACATCATCCTGATGGACATGCAGATGCCGGTTATGGACGGCTGCACCGCCACCAGGGAGATACGGAGGCTCGGCAGAAAGGACGCGCAGGGAATTCCCATTATCGCCATGACCGCCAACGTCCTGCAGGAAGACGTAAAGCTGGCGATGGACTCGGGCATGAACGCCCACCTTCGCAAGCCCATCGAACTGGAAGAAGTACTCAAAATGCTCCAGGAATACTGCGGACAGTGATCCACTAGCCACTGCCCGCTATTCTCTGTATACTTGACCCAATATTTCGATTTTTAGGAGGAAACATGAAAAAGACGATTATGACAATCTGCGCAGCCTTACTGGTAAGCGCCGCTCTCTTTGCCGGAGGCAACAAGGATTCCGGCGGCCTGACCATCAAGCAGGGCGTCCTCATGGTAGGCATGGAAATCGGCTACCCGCCGATGGAATATTATGACACCGACGGAAAGACCCCGATAGGGTTTGACGTGGAAATGGGAAAGGCCATCGCCGAAAAAATGGGCCTTAAAGTACAGTTTATTGATACCGCCTGGGACGGCATCTTTGCCGGGGTCAATACCCGGAAGTACGACTGCATCATGTCTTCGGTCACGATTACACCGGTGCGGCTGCAGGCCCACAATTTCAGCAAACCGTACCTGTCCAATACCCTGGCAATGGTTCTTCTGAAGGGATCAAGCATTGCCGCAAGAACCCCCGAAGAATGTGCCGGCCTGGATGTAGCTTTTCAGTCTGATACCACATCGGACTTCTACATGGAAGACCTGGCCTCGGAAGGACTGAAATACACCCCCCGCAGGTATGAAAAGGTAATGTACTGCTTTGACGAACTCAAACTGGGCCGGGTAGATGTGATTATCACTGATCTTGCCGTAGCCATCGACTATGTAAACGTTCCCGACAGCCCTTTTGAAACGGTGTGGGTAAGCCCGGAACCGGAAATTTTCGGAATCTGCATGAGAAAGGGGAACGATGCGCTTACCGAAGCAATCGACAAGGCTTTGGACGAACTGTTCAACGACGGAACCATGCACAGAATTTCAAAGGATATTTTTAACGCCGACCTTGTAACCATGGCGCGGGAACTTTGGTAAACGCAAAGGCAAATTAGTTGGAGAATTTCAAGGCATCCGTCCTCAGAATGATCACATGGGTTCCGTTGCTTCTGAACGGAGCCCGGATCACCATTTTATTAACAGTCCTCGCAGTTTCGGCAGGGTTAATACTGAGTCTCTTTATTGCCCTGGGGAAGATGTCAAAAAATATTGTTCTGAACAAGGCGTGCAGCGCGTATATTTTCTTTTTCCGCGGCACGCCTCTGTTGATGCAGCTGTATTTTATTTATTACGCCCTGCCAATGATGTCCCGGATTTTTCTTATCCAGACGGGAAACGCCGAAGTAGATCGTTTTATATACGCATTTATCGCCTACAGTTTAAATTGCGCCGCCTACTGCGCGGAGATAATTCGTGCGGCGATTCAAAGCATCGACAAGGGCCAATTCGAGGCATCCCGAGCCCTGGGGATGTCCTACTCGCAGACCTTCCGGCTGGTGATCATCCCCCAGTCGATTCGGCGGCTCATCCCGCCGGTGGGCAACGAGTTTATCATGATGCTGAAGGATGCATCGCTGGTGTCGATGATTGCATTGGTTGACATTACCAAAGTAACCAGAAACATCGAGGGTTCCACCCGCTCGGCGCTGGTATATATTCCGGCGATGATCCTCTACCTGATCATCACGGCGGTTTTTACATTTATTTTCCACAAACTGGAAAAGAAATATTCGGTGTACGAGTAGGGGTTGCGCTGTGTCGATGGTAAAAACGGTTGAAATCTGCAAGACCTTTCAGGGCTCACAGGGCAGGGGGCCGCTTGAGGTACTGAAAGACGTATCCCTGACCGTAGAGCAGAAGGAAGTGGTCTGCATCATAGGTCCTTCCGGCGCGGGTAAGTCAACCTACCTTCGTACATTAAACCGTCTTGAATCGATCGACGACGGCCAAATCTACATTGAAGACCATCTGCTCTTTGACTGCCACCGAGGGGTGAACAGCGTTAAAATGCCCAATGAGGAGCGCGCCAAAATTCTGCTTGAGGTTGGCATGGTATTCCAGCGCTTCAACCTCTTTCCCCACAAGACGGCACTGGAAAATGTGATGCTTGCGCCGGTTAACGTCCGCAAGCTCCCCCACGAGGAAGCGCGCGAGAAGGCCAAATCGATCCTTGAGCGTGTCGGGCTTGGCGACAAATTCGACGTATTCCCCGCGCAGTTAAGCGGCGGCCAGCAGCAGCGGGTTGCCATCGCCCGCTCCCTGGCCATGGAACCGAGGATCATGCTCTTTGACGAACCGACCAGTTCGCTCGACCCGGAGCTTGTCGGCGAAGTGCTGGCGGTTATGAAGCAGCTTGCCAACGCGGGCATGACGATGCTGGTCGTCAGCCACGAGATGGGCTTTGCCCGCGAAGTTGCCGACCGTGTAGTTTTCATGTTCGAGGGCAAAATCCTGGAGATCGCCCCGCCCGACGTTATGTTCAACAACCCCGCGAATGACAGAACGCGGCAGTTTTTGCAAAGCGTGCTGTAACAAAACTTGCCCCGCACATACATTGCCGAAAAACCCGGAGTGGCGGGCAGCGCGGGGGCTGGCAACGCCACCTTGTTAATTCCCAGTTTTTATGTTATTATTTTCCCCAATGTATGCCGGAATTAAATTCAATTGGGCTGCGTTTAAACACGATGTTACAGAAGCAGACATCTTACGGGCTTTTGAAACTTTTATTTACGAAGACCCGATTGAAGATGCAGATAATAAATATCTCTTGCTTGGATTCAATCTGAAAGGGAATTTGATTGAAGTGATGTATAACCGGATAGACGAAGATTCCATTAACGTGTTTCATGCAATGCCATGCCGTACGACATATCGCAACATGATTGAAGAATAGGAGAAGCAAATGGCTGAAATGACTGAAGAAGAAGCGGATGCTTTGGATGAACTATGGACAAAAACTACTCCTAAAATAAGAAAGGGAGA
>WRJO01000067.1 GCA_009778545.1 Treponema sp.
CTATCCGGAATCGCTGTGGCAGGCGGGCTGATCCATACATGAGCGCCGCTTCGATCCTGTTCATTGCCGCCGTTCTTGCCTTTATGCCCATATCGGAACTGCGTGGCGCGATACCTTTCGCCGTTGTAAGCGGCATACCCTGGTACGCCGCCCTGCCATTTGCCGTTGCGGTTAACGCCCTGGTTGCGCCGGCCTGCTGGCTGTTCCTTGCCACCTTCCACAAACTGCTTTACGGCGGCGGGCAATTAAATGGCCTGCGCTGGTACAGAAATTTTTTTGACCGCTTTGTCGAGCGGGCGCGGCAGAGACTGTCGTCGAAAGTGGAAAAGTGGGGCTGGTTCGGTGTCGCCGTTTTTGTGGCGATTCCCCTGCCGATCACCGGCGCCTGGACCGGAACCCTCGGCGCGTGGGTATTGGGCCTTTCCAAAAAACGCACCATGCTCGCGGTGATAATCGGCGTGATTACCGCCGGCGTTATTGTTACCTCGGTGGTAATGCTCGGAGTAGAGGCGCTGAACATTTTTGTTAACAGCAAATGGAGGGGCGGTACGTAATGATCATCGGAATTGACATTGGCGCGACTACCACCAAGGCTATTTCCATCGAAAAGGGCAGCCTTACCCGCAAGGTAAAGATCAAGGCTTCGGACGCGGTTACCGCCGCGACGGGGGCTTTTGGCAAAATTGTCCTGGAAAATAAAATTGACATCGGCCAAATCGAGAGTATCAGGATAACCGGCGCGGGGGCTGCCAAGATACAGCAGGACATCTTCGGGATACCCACGAGCAGAATCAACGAGATTACCGCCATCGGCACGGGGGGAATGTTCCTGTCCGGAATGGACAATATCATTATCGCCAACATCGGCACGGGCACGGTGATCATCGAGGCGGGCAGGGAAAAAATTTCTCACTTCGGCGGATCGGGAGTCGGCGGCGGCACGATCATCGGGCTGGCGAAAAAGCTGCTGCCGACCGCCGAATTCAGCGGCATCGTCAAACTTGCCCAGACGGGCAATGTAGGCCAGGTAGATCTGCTGCTGGAAGACATTATGGACAGCAGCATGAGTTTTCTCAACAGGGAAACCACTGTGGCAAATTTCGGAAAAATGTCAGATAACGCCAGTCACGAAGATATCGCTATGGGAATAATCAACATGGTATACCAGGTGATAGGCACGCTGTCGGTATTCGCCGCCAGGGCAAAAAACATCGGGCAGGTTATTGTTACCGGCAACGGCAGCGGCAACCGGCTGGGTCAGAAGGTGCTTGCCGATATTACCGGAATGTACGGCATCGAATTTATCTACCCCGCCGATGCGGAATATACCACGGCGGTCGGCGCGGGGCTTGCATAACATAAGGGGGGGATATGAAAAAATTGTCGCTCATATTGCTATTGGCGGCGGCGGCGGGTATTTGCTTTTCGCAGCAAATTTCCTTCAGGGGAGAAACAACCTGGCATGACGGAAACCTGTACCGCATTCAGGTTGGCGCCTATGGCAGCCAAATAAACGCGGAACGTGCATTTGCGTCGCTTCGAAACAGCGGTTTTGAGCCGCAGTACGAAGATTACCGGCATTTGCGGCGGGTTATGATAAACCGAATCGGCGCAAGGGACATTCCGGCGGTTGTAGAAAAAATAAGGGGCCTGAACTTCAGGGAAGTGTGGATAACGCGGGAAAACGCCATAATTGAAAAATGGGACATCGGCGATCCTGGCAGCAAATACGCATCATTTGAGTTTAACGGCAGCAATAACTACATTGTCGTGGAGAACAGCAGCAACCCCGCCGTGCATTTCGGCGACTACATAATGCACGACCGCAATGTAATTGAGCTGCTAAAATTGGGGCTGCTCACCATAGAATCATCCGCCGACAACCGGATTAATTTTTCTTTTGCGGAAGAAGACGGAAAGATGATCCGCTATGAGGGGAAAAAGGCGGATCCGGTGTCCGCTTCCAAACAAACCAGCCTCTTTAGCAGCGTCTGGAAAGTTGCCAGCGTGGACGGCATCGACATAGAGCCCGGATGGGAAGATGACAAAACAGTATTGTTTTCGGCTGCCGGCACCTACCTTGTTACCGATTCCGAAGGAAATGCCGAGGTTGCGCAGTGGCGGTGGAATGACGCAGATGAAACGGAATTCCAGTATTCATGGGACCGGTGGACAGAGTACGGCGTATGCGCGGTTGAATCATTAAGTCCTTTGGAACTGGTTTTTCTGGATCACACTTATGGGGGCTACCGAAAAACGCCGAGGCGGTACCGGCTAATACCTGTCAGGCAGGGTGAGCGCTAATTATTCAGCACGGGGAGCAGGCCGACCAGGCCCTTGATTTCCCGGTCGGCAAAACGGATGCCGCCGCCGACAAAAAAGTCGCGGGAATCGTTCAGGCTGTCGTTAATGCCGCCCTTAAGGTAGATCCACTGCCAGGGCTTGTCCGAGTCCGGATCGAAAAAGGGATAAACCGTTACCGTTCCACGCAGGTTGGGCCTCCCGCCGGATCCGAAATCGAAAACTTCGGCGGACGCGCTTACCCAGCGGATCGGCTGAATGTCAAAGCCAAGTCCGGCGGTGTTTTCTAAAAGCCCGCCCCGGACGGTCAAATAGCCAAAATTGCGGGCAAGTTCCGCATCTACGGTAAAAATCGAATACTTGGTTTCGATTACATCCTTCACCTCGGTGGTTCCGTCGATGGTCGTTTCCTTGACCGTGCGCGTGCTGTAGCCGTTGGGAACCGAAGAAACCCCGACCCGGTACCAGCGATCTTCCGTGGCGGGAATCAGCCTGATGGAAGCGCCGGCCTGCACCTGCCCTGCGGACATTAGGTAGCTTCCGTACGTGTCAACCTGCATGCCCATACCCACCGCCCGGTCAACGATGACGCCCGCGCTGTCTATGACCGTGCCCGCGCTCGATGCCGCCGAGTTTATCGAATCCAGGGTATCCTGCAGCTTTATGACGGCAACCTCAAGGCTCTGCACCGTAGACAGAATGCTTTCGTACAACTGGCTGTCATAAATCACCTGACCCATGTTGCCCCGGCCATGGCTGATCTCGTCGCTGATCATCCTGATGTTTTCCAGGGTAACGTAGAGATCTCCGGCGGGCCCGGCCGCGCTGGTTTCGCCCTGCGCCAGGACCCGCTGCAGACTTTCGGTAATCTGCGCCGTCGATTCCAGTATCCGCGAAACCCGGTCCAGTTCCGCGTCGGACTCGTCGTTTATTTTTTGGGCGATGGCGTTGAAAGTCTGGAGCGAAACGGAAAGCAGGGCAAGCTGGTTTTCCTGAAAATCCTTCAGCAGTTGGGAGATTTGCAGGCCGAGATCCTGCACCGTGCCCATTACCGCGCCCATGTCGCCCGATTCTTTAGCGGTCGGTATCATGCCGCCGGCGGGGATAAGCGAAGCCGCCATCTCGCTTCCCGGCTCAAGGGTAAGTATCGACGTTCCAAGGATCGAAGACGACTTCCGCGAAATAATCGTGCCTTCCCGCAGTTCGACGTTTTTGAGAACCGCAAGGCGCATAATCGCCTCGTTTCCCGAAAGCTCAATTGACTTGATCCGCCCCACTGATACGCCGGCAAGGTAAATTTTCGATCTGGTCGACAGACCCGTAGCGTCGGCGATCACCGTCTCGTATTCCCTGGTATTAAAATCGCTCATGCCGCTGGAGGTGGAAACAATATACGCGGTACCGGTCCCGCCCAGTACAATGAAGAAGAGGGCTATTTTAACATAACGCGAAATGCCCATTACATACCTTCCAACTGTCCGAATGAGGTTCTCATAAAATCCCTGACCATCGGATGATTGCTTTTCGCCAGTTCTTTGGGGCTTCCTTCCGCGACAATGGAGCCGCAGTCCAGAAAGGCGATTTTGTCCGCGATTCTGAACGCCGCCGGAATGTCGTGGGTGATCATCACGCAGGTTATCTGCAATTCCTGGTGGACACGGACAACCAAATCGTTGATGGTTTCGGACAGAACCGGATCAAGCCCCGTGGTCGGCTCGTCAAAGAACAGCACTTCCGGCTGTGCAATCAGCGCGCGGGCGACGCCTACACGCTTCCTCATTCCGCCGGAAAGCTCGTCCGGACGTTTTTCCTCGATGCCGGGAAGCTCTATCCATTCCAGCATTTCGGCGATGCGCCGCCTGATCTCGGCCCGATCGTTCAGGCGCAAAAGCTCGCGCAGCGGAAAGGCGAGGTTTTCGCCGACAGTCATCGAATCGAAAAGCGCCGCATTCTGAAAAGAATACCCGAAATACCGCCTGATGGCAATCAACTCGCCCTGCCGCAGCGAGGAAAGCTCCGTATCCCTGAACCACACCCGCCCTTCGTCCCTCGGTATCATCCCGATGATCGTCTTGAACAGCACGCTTTTTCCCGTGCCGCTCTGCCCGATAACCACGGTGATTTTTTTTTCGGGCAGCTCCAGGCTTACATGGTCCAGCACCTTGTTGGAGCCAAAGGCCTTGCACAGGTTCTCCGTGCGGATGATGGCGCTCACCGGTAAATCATCACCCTTAAAATGACGGTGGTTAGCAGGTAGTCCGCCACCAGAATCGCCACGGAGGAGGCTACGACGGCCTTTGTGGCGCTGTCGCCCACCCCTTTTGCCCCCTGCGAGGTTCTGAGGCCGCAGAAGCAGCAGATTGTGGAAACGATCAGGGCCATTATGGCGGATTTTATCAGGCCCATAAAAATATCCCGGGGGCTGAGAAATTCAAACATATAATCCAGGTAGCCCGCGTTTTCAATATTATAAAAAGGCACCGAAACGACATACGCCCCGATGCTGCCTATCATGTCGGCCAGCAGGGTCAGCGCCGGAAAAACGAGGAACGACGCCACCACCTTGGGCAGCACCAGGTAATGTTCGGGGCTGATCGACATGGCCTCCAGCGCGTCGATCTGCTCGGTTACCCGCATGGTGCCCAGTTCCGCAGCCATGGCGGAACCGTTTTTGGCGATAAGCATCAGCGCGGTTATCACCGGCGCTATTTCCCTGGCCATCGCCACCGAGACCATCGCGCCGGTTCCTATTTCCGCCGAAAAGTCCTGAAGTATGTTCACTATTTGCAGGGCAAAGATCATGCCCATCGCGCCGGACGACAGGATGATGACAAACAGCGAATTAACCCCCAGGCGCTCTATTTCGGCAAGGTACAGGCCCGGACGGAACGGCCTCCGCGTCATGCAGCGGCACAATTCGCCGAGGAACGCAAAATACTGCCCGACGGTTTCCAGTTTTTCGAGAATCGCTTTGCCCATGCGGCATCAGTATACCACAAAACAGGGAGCGCCGCGCGGCCTTCCCTGTTTCATGAGAATTTCATTTGCAAAGAAGCCTTACTTGCGGAGGATAAACTCCACCCTGCGGTTTTTCCAGTTCTCATCGTCGTCGTCATAGTCGGCAACCGGCCGGGCGCTGCCCATGCCGGCAACGGTCAAACGCTGCCGCTGAACGTGGCCGTTCTCCGCCAGATACGCTACTACGGCATCCGCCCGCTGTTCGCTGAGGGGCTTGTCGCTGATTTCTTCCGCAGCCCGTTCCGGGGTACCGGGCGGGGTAGTCGGATTTGCGTGGCCTTCTACCGTTATCGCATAATCATCGAATCTGGTAAGCGCCCTGGCTATGAGCCCCAGGACCCTCCTGTTGGATCGCATGTCTTCTTCATCAAGAAGCCTGAAATCGGCGGAGTTGGGAGGGAAAACGATTGACGGAACGATTATCCGCAGAACATCCCCTTCGCGCCGGACAAGGACGTCGACGCTGATGATCCCTTCGTAAGTACCGCTGTTGTCGAAAATATCATTGACAGAGAGGCTGAACGTATAGTCCGTGGCGGACTGCACCATTTCTCCCGAAGTTCCTTTGCCGTCCCATTGCCATGTTTTCGGCGGGTCTTTCTTGCCGCTCTGCTCAAAGAACGCGGCACGGCGGCGGCGCTGCTCTCCTTCGGGACGCTCGCGCTGCTCCCCCTCCGGGCGCTGTGCGGCCTGGCCGCCCTGGCGCTGTGCAGCCTGCCCGGCCTGTCTTCTGACCGGCTGGACTTCAATTGTCCAATCCTTAATGGGGACGGGATGGCTGATTGTTATTGCTACCGACATTTTGTCATTTGGCACATCGGGGTCGGGGCTGAACAGTTCCGGTATTGCAACATCTATTACCGGCGCACTGTTGGGGTTTTCCGGCGGCGTTTTGCATGCAATAACAGCAATGGAAACGGCAAAAATCAAAACAACAATTTTTTTCATCGGTTTATGCTCCTTTTTATTGGCCTATAGATGCTTTTATCCTACGCGGGCGGGATAGTCAAGGGGGTGCTATTGGCTGCCGGATTCCCTGTCCGCAATGCGCTGTTCCAGCCGCATCAGAACGTCTCTCAGGGCGGGGTCTTTTATCGCCTCATAGCCGCATCCGGCCTGCGGCTGCTCGTGCGGAAGAGCGCTTTTGAGATTGTCGTTTTCAGCAGGGATTTCGCCGCCCGCCGTATGCGCGGCGGACGGTTCCGGCGCGGGGCCGGGGCGGCTCAACACGATTGCCAGGCCGGAAATGTCCAGTTCGGGAAAACGGTAGCGGAAATCGTGCAGCAGCTTGCTTTCCTTGGTCTGGAGGATCTGCTTCCAGCCGGGATGATCGGCCTCTATCCACACCAACCCTTTGTCCAGTTTTTGTATCCGGGAATGGGCGGCGGCGGCGGCAATGTGGTTTTTTTCCATGAGGTCTTTCCAGCAGGACATAAAGGCCGAGTAGCCGTCCGCCTTTCTCGCCATCTCCCCGTCAAAAAGCGCCGAAAAAACATCCCCCGCCCGCTTCATTGCCCCTCCGACTCAATGCTGCCGTCTCTGACGCGGTACACCAGGGTATCGCCGTCCCGGTAGCGCTGGTACGGCTCCTCCGGCAAAAAAGTGAAAAACGCCTGATCGTAGCCCGGCAGCGCGGCAAGGAACCGGCGGCGCTTTTCGCCGTCCATTTCCAGCAGAACGTCGTCCAGCAGCAGCACGGGGCTTCTGCCGGTGGTAACGGTATAGCGGCGAGCCTGCGCCACCCGCAAGAGCAGCGCGAGAAGGCGGCGCTGGCCGGTCGAGGCGGTACCGGCAAATTCCGCGCCGTTAAGGGCGAAAGCGTAGCGGTCGCGGTGCGGCCCGGAAAGCGTCAGCCCCGCCGCAAGATCCGCGTCGCGCCGCCCGGCCAAAAAGGCGGCGGCCTCTTCTTCGTCCGCGCTTTTCCACGACGGCGCGTACCGGACGCTCATGCCGGCAAGGCCCGACACTTGCCCGTAAAGCTCCGAAAAAACTTCGGAGAACAGCCGCGCCGCCTCCTCACGCTTTTCCATAAGCCGGACGCCGTACGAAGCGCACTGCCTGTCCAGCGCGTCCAAAAGAGCCGCCGGCGGCTGTTCCCGCAGCACGCTGTTGCGCGACTTGAGCGAGCGGCGGTAGCGGCGCAGGTCGTCAAGGTACACGGGGTCGTACAGGCTCAGAACCTGGTCAAAAAACCAGCGCCGCCGTTCCTGGCTGCCCGCGACAAATTCCATGTCTTCGTGGCAGAACACGATGCAGGGCAGCACCGACAAAAGATCCTTGCGGTCCTCGGCTTTTTTGCCGTCGATGGCGACGGTCTTTTTTCCCTTTTCAAATTTGACCAGCACTTTGCCGGTTTCGGCTGCCGACGGCCTTTCGGCGACGGCAATTGCCGCAGAAAAATCCTTTTGTCGGCTGCGGGCGATCTCGCCGTCACGCGAGCCGCGAAAAGAGGATGCGTAAGAGCAGAAATACAGGGCTTCAAGAAAATTGGTTTTGCCCTGGCCGTTCTCGCCGACCAGAAAAACATTTTTCGCGGAAACGGCTGTTTCGCCGTCCGCCAGGTTGCGGAAAGCTGCGGTACGCAGGGACGATATTACCACCGCGCTAAGACTGCATGGGCATTACAATGTGAAAAAAGTCCGTCTTGGGGATAGGCGCTATCGTAATCGCCTTGCTCGGCTCGGTAAAGCGTATGCATATTTCATCGCTGCTTATCACCTTGAACGGATCTTCAATATAGCGATAGTTCAGAGCGAGGGTCATTTCTTCGCCGTCGTACCTGCAGGGTATGTCTTCACGCGCCTCGCCTATTTCTCCTTCTTCGGAAAAAATTTCCATCACGCCCGGTTTAAATCCCATGTATATGCGGTGCGACTTTTGCTCTACCAGCAGCGATACCCGCCGCAGGGCTTCCAGCATTTCTACCCTGTTGACGACGAGGGACTTATCCTGTTCTTCCGGTATTACCCTGCGGTAATTGGGAAACTGGCCTTCAAGAAGAACCGAGGAAAGGTTGTAAGATCCAAAGCGGATAAAAATAATTTTATCGGTAACGGAAACGGCAATAAGCCCTTCGTCGCCCGATCTTTTTAATACAACATTGAGAATTTTCGGAGGAATGATAATTCCGGAAAAATCGTCAATATCGTTTGCCTCTTTTTCGGCAAAGGCCAGCCGCCGCCCGTCGGTCGCCACCATGACGATCTTCCCTTCGGTTTTTTCCAAAAACACGCCGTTCATAAAATAGCGGGTTTCGTCGTCCGAAACGGCAAAGACCGTCTGATTTATCATTTCCTTAAAATTTTTAACCGGAATTTCAAAGTACTCCGCGCCTGAAACGGGAAATTCGGGATACTTGTCAAACGACATGCTCTTAAGCTGAAAATTAACCTTTTTAACAGACGTTTTTATTTTTACCTTGTTGTCTTTATATTCAAATTCCATTTCTCCTTCGGGAACAGAACCGAGAATCCCCAGGAATTTTTCGCCGAACACCGTCGCCGGACCCGGTTCCAGCACCGTTACCGGAACTTTGGTTTCAAAATTAACCTTCATGTCAGTTGCCTTGATGGTAAGGCTGTCGTTCGCCGCTTCCAGATATATATTAGACAATATGGAAATAACGTTTTTAGACGCGATTATTTCCTGGGCAATGGCAATTTCCTTGAGAAGGATGTTTCTTTCGCATATGAACTTCATTTTTTCTCCTCCTATTATTATATTATATATATAAATACAATAATATTAGTAATAAGCGGCCGGAAATGTGGAAAACCAGGCTAATTCCTTGCCGCGTCTGTATTTAGCTTTTTCAAAAATCCGGTACAATTATCCCTTTTTTGCCCCTTTTCCGCAAGTCTGCCTTTTATCCACAGTTTTTCCTATGATTTTGCACTCGATTCTTTAACTTGCCGCTTAAGGCTTTCTATGGTGGAATCGAGCGTCGGATCCGTTATTAACAGTCCCTGGATTTTTTCAATGGAATGCATCACGGTAGTGTGATCCCTGCCTCCAAACGCCTCGCCGATTTCGGTAGTTGAATAATCGGTCATGTCCCTGCAAATATTCATCGCCAATTGGCGGGGATATACTATTTTTTGGGTTTTCTTCCTTCCTTTTATATCGTTTACGCTTAAAGAAAAGAAATCGGCTACAACTTTTTGGATTGTATCCATGGAAAGATTCGCCTGCCGTGTAGAGGCGAGCACGTCCCTCAGTTTTTGCTGGGCTATATCGAGGGTAACGGGCTGGCCCATTATTTCCGTGTATGAGATGAGAATATTCAGCGCGCTTATAAGGTCGCGGATGTTTGATGAAATATTTTTGCTGATCAGGTCTATTACTTCGTCGGGTATAGAAGCGCCCCTGTTTTCCGCCGTGGACTTTAAAATCGCGCAGCGAACCTCGTACCGGGGCGGCTGGAGGTCTACCTTGAGGCTCTGCTCGAAACGGGAAATGAGCCTTTCGGAAAACTTTTTAAGTTCCGACGGGGGGCGGTCGCAGGTAAAAACCAACTGCTTCTTGGCGTTGAGCAGCGCGTTAAAAGTATGGAACAGCTCTTCCTGCACCCCCGGCTTATCCTGAAAAAACTGGATGTCGTCGATTAGCAGCACGTCTACATAGCGGAATTTGTTTTTAAAGGCGTTCATTTTGCCCTGGGCGATGCCGTCAAGGTACTCGTTAAGGAAGTCTTCGGACGTAATGCAGATCACTTTGTTGTTTGAATTTTCATACACATAGTTGCCGATTGCCTGCATCAGATGGGTTTTTCCCAGCCCTACCCCGCCGTAGATGAGGAAGGGGTTGTACGAGGTTCCCGGATTTCGGGAGATGGCGACGGCGGCGTTGGCGGCAAAGTTGTTGTTTTCGCCGACGATGTACTTTTCAAATGTATAGTCGTCCCGCATTTGGGGGTGCTTTTTTTGGGGCTTGTCCGGATGGCTTTCGACCAGTTTGCGGTCGTTTTTGCCGGATTCAGCGACATTGGCGCCGGTTTTTTCTGCTTTCTTTTCGGGCGAAGGCGGGCTTTCGGCCTTTCCTGCCGGAATTACCTCGTATTCAAGGGCAATATCGGCGTTTGCAAGCTCGCGGAACCTTGTCTGCATGGCGTTATGGTAGCGGTCTTTGACTTTTTCCATGTGAAAAGCCGATGGGAAGCCGATAACCAGCCGGCCCTCGTCGGATCGCAGGTATTCAATATCGGTAAACCAGCTGCTGAACTCCTCCTCCCCCAGTTCAGCCCGCAGCCGGCTCAGGGTCTCCTGCCAAAGCCCCTCGTAATCAGTTTTCGCCATGCTTTACCTTCATGTTTCAACATGTTATCCACAAGCTATGATAAAACCGCCCCCGTTCCAGCCTTATAATAACCTTAATGCCTGAATAGTAAAAAACAGCTAATTCCTTATCCTATAAAGAATTAGCTTACCAAAAATAACGAATTGCAAACCCCTGCAAATCCGTTTGGCGCCGTTTGCGCCAAATCCGTTTTTTTCTCAAAATTATCCACAAGTTGTACACACCCCGTCTGCCGTCATTGCCCCCGGGGCTTTTGCGCAAGGTACCATTATAGCACCAGTTCCGCGCTTGTCAACGCTCTGGCGGACGATTTACATAAACGCCAGGTCTATTCCGGAATAGTCGTTGTCGATTTTGAGCGAGTCGAGTATCTGCGAAATTTGCCCCCGGTGGTGGGTGTTGTGGACTACCAGTTGGCTCAGCAGGAAGGAAAGGGGTACCTCGCCGGGGTTGCCGCCGTACCAGTCGATTTTAACCGGCAGCGACAGGTCGGTTTCACTGAGGGCCCCGGCCATCGCGACATAAGCGGCGTCTGCCGCCTCGAGCATTTCGCCCAGCTTCTGCCACTGCGCCTCGTTCAGCGGGCCTTCCGGCGGGGAATCCGGCATGTGCGGCCGGCTGTCGATCGCCTGCACCGCCGCGGCGTTGCCCGCCAGGGCTGTTTTGAACATGCCTATAAAAAAATATGTCCCGCCGAAAAGATGGCTGACCAGGGAGGAAAGGCTGCCGTAGTAGCTTCCCCTGTCTTTTTCCCGCTCGTCGTTGGACATCCCGTTCAGTATGGCATAAATCGCCCTGTTTCCCGCCTGGTTGTATTTGGCATACATTAACGCTTCGTTCATTTTTTATCTCCTCTTGCCATTATTGCACAGGCCACATAAACATGCTACCGTGAGCCATGCCCGAAAAAAATCAAAATTCCGAAAAGTCAGAAGCTAGCCAAAGGTTAGCCACAATACGCCACTCGGTAAGCCACGTCATGGCGCAGGCGGTGGTCGCCCTGTTCCCCGGAACGAAGGTCGCCATCGGCCCGTCCATCGAAAACGGTTTTTACTACGATTTCCTGTTGTCCCGGCCCATCGCTGCCGACGATCTTGCGGCGATTGAAGCCGAGATGAAAAAAATCATCGATTCCAAACTGGACTTTGCAAAGGTGGCGGTAAGCCGCGACGAGGCGCTGCGGCGTTTTTCCGGCGAGGAATTCAAGACCGAGCTGATTAATGATCTGCCGGATAACGAGGAAATTGCGATATATGAGAATCGCGGTGCGGACGGCAGCGCGCTGTGGGCGGACCTGTGCCGGGGGCCGCATGTCGCCAACACCCGGGAAATTAATTCCGCCGCGTTCAAGCTGCAAAGCATCGCGGGCGCGTACTGGCGCGGCGACGAGAACCGCCCCATGCTCACCCGCATTTACGGCACCGCCTGGGAAACCCCCAAAGACCTGAAAGCCTACCTCGCCTTCCTGGAAGAAGTCGAAAAGCGCGACCACCGCCGCCTGGGCAAAGAGCTCGACCTCTACTCGGTGCACGAGGAGGCCGGGGCGGGCCTTATCTACTGGCATCCCAATGGCGGGCGGATGCGCGTCGCCATCGAGGATTTTTGGCGGCGGGAGCATTACCGCAACGGCTACGAGATTCTCTACACGCCGCACATGGGCAAAAGCTGGCTGTGGGAAACGTCGGGGCATTTGGGTTTTTACAAAGCCAACATGTACAGCCCCATGGAAATCGACAACCAGGACTACATCATCAAGCCGATGAACTGC
>WRJO01000068.1 GCA_009778545.1 Treponema sp.
CCGGATCACCGGCTCGCCCAGGTCGTCGGAAAGGGTGGTGATGTTGCTGCTCAATGCGGATGTTTCCATGTTGATGTTGGTAAAGGCAATCTCCGGCGGATTGTCGACGATCCGTATCAGCACGCCCTTCTCGGTGTACTCGTCTTCTTCTGCGATTCCTTCCCAAACCCTTACGGTAAATTCATACTCTGCCCCTGAAAAAACATACTCTTCGCCGGTGGGGTTGTTGTCCGCGTCAACTACCGGGATACTCACGCCATCTTTTATTTTGGGGCTAAGAAAGAGGAATTCCCGCTCGGGGACATTTTTGTTGTTCCGCACCCAGCGGGGATCGCCGGCCGGATCGGGATTGGGGGAACTGGTGTTGTACAGGCTGCCGATGCCCTGTTCCCAATGCAGGTACTTGAGCGCGCGTTCCGGCGAACCGGCAGGCGCGGAATTATTGCTTACGCCAAGGAGGGCTTTTTTGATTCCGCTTCCGTGGCGGGTGCGGGCTTCAATGACAAAATCGTTTTCCCCGTTGATATACTTCTGCCTCAGACTATTGTCCTGTCCGTAGGGGGAAGATGGATTGGTATTCCGGTGGATGTCGTATGCTGGATCGGCGGGCAGCAGAAATTCATGGGGCGGATAAAAATTGAAGTTATCGTTGTAGTACAGATCCAGCACCGGCGGACCTTCGCTTAACACGATAAAAAATTCCGCTGCGGGATAACCCAGGGGCGGGTAATATTTTTCCATCTGGTTTTCCCCGGTGCCGGAGTCGCCGATGTCTTTTGCCCGTACACGGAACTTGTAGGGGGCAGCGTTGCTTTGCGCCATGGGAGTATCGGAAGCCGTTCCGTCCGCCCTGCGTTCAAAAGTACCCAGCTTGAATCCGATGTTCCGCGCCCCGCCCGCTCCGGGGAGATCTTCGCGGGTTGCCCAGTCGGGGGGGCCAATGAAGTTGTCTATCTGCAAATAGTCCCACCCGTAGGTGTCTTCGGTTTCTCCCGCGCCGGGATTCCAGATTTTTATCTGCGGATAGGGGGCCAGAATCCCCTGGATGTCGGAAACATTGCCGAAAATATCGCCTTTTTGGAACACGATGGGTTTTTTTACCTCGTTCTCGCCGCTCCAGTCATAGTAATCGCCAAGGACAGGAATTGTCTCCCAGAACTTGGCTTCCAGGTAAGGCACGCTCATTTCAATATCGGGCGGGCTTGTTTTGATAAAATAGTGGGTAGGATCGGAGATTGTTTCCTTTCCCGACCCGTCATAAGCGGTAATTTTTATGTAAAAATCGCCATTGGAATAGAATTCCTTGCCGCCGATCCAATACATGGGGTTGGTGAAATCCAGGGTAAAGCTCCACCAGTCCGGATCTGCTTCCTGGGTCATGGGGAGGACCTTCCAGTTATCTTTTTTCTCCTGCCGGTAATGGATATCTACCATAGTAACGGCGATATCATCGGTAACCCGCACTCTGAACGTAATAACATTATCTTTTAAATAATTCCCCGACGGGGGCGTTATTTCGTGAATTTCGGGGGCTGTTATGTCAACTTTGGGGCCAAGGCCGGCCTTAAAAGGCTCAACCTCGCAGCCGGAGAATATCCCGGCAAAGATAAAAAACAAACCGATTGACTGCGCTATTTTTCGATATTTGGCATTCATGACGTATCTCCTCCATAAAAATGCGTTCATCTGCCTAAAATATACGAAAATAAATTCCCGCCTCCCACAAAATTCGTCAAAAATATTGGTAATTCATTTCAGATGAAGAGGCTAAACTTGACCCACAACTTATTTGCACAAACCCCGGCGGGGCGGGCGCGCGGGGGCGGCGAAATCTGGGGGAGTCCGCCTGCGGAGCCACTGACCAGCCTTTTTTTCTCCATGCAATACAGCGCAGTTCCTAAAATAAGCGATATAGTCATGTTCCTCATGCTGGTCAGCTTTTTCTTTCCCCTGGTTTTTGATTCTATTCGCTCGTCTCCTACGGCGGGGAGGCCCAGAAATTTTCGCCACCCCCGCGCGCCCGCCCCGCCGGGGCTTTAACCGAGCAACTGTGTGTCAAATTTAGAACAAGAGGTGGGGGACTAAAAAACTGGAGGATGCCTAAGAACATGCTCTGCGTTAAGCAGTGTTTAAAAAAGGAGGCAGCATGGCAAAAGCCCCAAAAGAGCCACTGTAATAATCACAACCCTGCTCTAAAGAGCTAAACTTAGCCCTCAATCGCCGGAAAAGCCCCAGCGGGGAGGGCAGCGCGGGGGGCGGGCGCGGGCGGGCAAAAAATTTCTGGGTCTCCCCGCTGAAGGAGACGAGCCAAAAAATTCTAAAAATAGGATACAAAAAATGCCTGGCCACTTAAGAAGCTGATTTTGGGTAGTTACTCTAAACAAGAAGAATTGAGTGGCCAGGTGGCTCCGCAGGCGGACTCCCCCAGATTTTTGCCTGCCCGCGCCCGCCCCCCGCGCCGCCCTCCCCGCTGGGGTTTTGGGGAATAATGCGGGTCAAGTTTGGCGGAATCGTTACACGGATTTGAGGCCGGCTTCTATTGCCTGCAGGTTCAACGGGATAAGCTGGGGTTTGTCGGGGAAGAATTCGCGCAGAATTTCCTCGGTTTTGTCCAGGGAAAGCGCGCCGGTGAGCTTAGCCATCGCGCCGAGCGCCACCATGTTGGCAAAACGTCCGTGGCCTACCTTTTCGGCAAGGCCGGTCGCTTCGATCTTAACGATTTTAATGTCGCTCCGTTTGGGGTCTTCCTTTACCAGGCTGGAATTTATCAGCATCAGCCCGTTTTTTTTGAGAATTTCCTCGCAGAGCGGCAGGGAAGCGCTGTTCATAACCAGTACCGAGTCGGGGGTGGTGACCAGCGGGCTGGCAATCTCGCCGTCGGAGATGATGACCCCGGCCCTGGCGATGCCGCCGCGCTTTTCGGCCCCGTAAAAGGGGAAGTAAGAGACGTTTTTGCCCTCTTGCATGGCGCAAAAGACCCAAATTTGCCCTAAAGAGACAATGCCCTGTCCGCCAAAGCCCGCGAATAACGATTTTTCGGTCATTTTGCCCCCCCATTCGATGTCAGCGTATTTTTAATTTCGCCCAGCGGAAACACGGGGATCATGCTGGTTTCCAGCCACTCCACCGCCGGAAGCGGGTCCATGCTCCAGTTGGTGGGACAGGCCGCGAGAACCTCAACCATGGTAAAGCCCTGGCCGGACATCTGCGCTTCCAGCGCCGTTTTGATGTATTTGCCCGTCTTGCGGACGTTCGCCGCGTTGTTTACCGCGCCGCGGGCGACATACCGTACGCCGTCCAGCGTGGCAAGCAGTTCCGAAACGCGCATCGGGTAGCCCATTCCCGCCTTGCCTGGGTCGCGGCCGTCCGGAGCGGTTGAGGCTTTCTGCCCAATCAGCGTGGTCGGGGCCATCTGGCCGCCGGTCATGCCGTAAATGGCGTTGTTAACAAAAATGGTGGTGAATTTTTCGCCCCGGTTCGCCGCATGGATCATTTCGGCGGTTCCGATCGCCGCCATGTCGCCGTCCCCCTGGTAGCAGATGACGAGGTGATCGGGCAGCACCCGCTTAACGCCGGTGGCGGCGGCGGGGGTTCTGCCGTGGGCGGGCTGCACCGAATCGAAATCGAAGTACAGGTCGGCCCAGATGGAGCAGCCCACCGGGTTGGTGATGATCGCCTTCTCGCGCAGCCCCATTTCGTCGATAATGCCCGCGATGATCCGGTGGATCACCCCATGGCCGCAGCCGCCGCAGTACTTGGTCTGCACTTTGTACAAACTGTCAGGATGTCCGTAAATTTCTTTCATGTTATTTTCCTAAAATCTTTTTGGCTTCGGCGAAGACTTCTTCTTCGGTGGGGATTATCCCGCCGCAGTGCCCCAACAGGTGGATCTTCACATCGGCTGCGGAGCAGACGACGGCTGCGGAGCAGACGCCGGCTGCGGAGCCGCCAGCCGCCACCGCCTCGTACACCGAAAGCTTAATGTCCTCAATCAACTGTCCCAGGCTCATTTCCACCGAGAGGAACGGCTTTCCCCCGGCGGCGATTTTTGCCAGTTCCTGGTAGGGAAAGGGCCACAGGGTGATGGGCCTGAAGATGCCGAGCTTTATGCCTTCTTTTTCGGCGAGCATCCGCGCCCCGAGGCAGACCCGCGCCGATGTGCCGTAGGCGACAAGAACCAGGTCCGCGTCCTCGCAGCCGAGTTCCTCAAAGCGGACTTCTGCGGCTTTTACCGCCTCGTAGCGCTCAAAGCGGGCAATGGTGATGGCTTCGAGCGCGGGCGGCACAAGGTTTATCGAAGTGATGTGCCGCGCCTGGCGGCGGCCGTCGGAAGAAGGAGAGCGCTCGCCCATTTTGCCCGCGGTCCAGTCCCGGCTGGGCAGCTTGTCTGTAGCTTTCTCCGGCGGCAGCACGACGCCCTCCATCATCTGGCCGATCATCCCGTCGGCAAGCACGAGTACCGGCATCCGGTATGTGTCGGCAAGGTCAAAGGCCAGGTAGGTAAGGTCGGCACATTCCTGCACGCTTTTGGGGGCCAGCACGATGCAGTAGTAGTCGCCGTGGCCGCCTCCCCTGGTTGATTGAAAATAATCGCTCTGTGCGGGAGCAATATTGCCCAGGCCGGGCCCGCCCCGCACCACGTTCGCTATCACCATGGGAACGTCGGCGCCCGCGCCATAGGAGATTCCCTCCTGCTTCAGACTCAGGCCGGGGCCGGAAGAGCTGGTCATGGCCCGCGCCCCCGCGCAGGAAGCGCCGTAGACCATGTTAATCGCGGCGACTTCGCTTTCCGCCTGGATGAACACCCTGTCTTTTGCCAGCATGTGTTTCGCCATGTAGGCGATCAGCTCGTTCTGCGGGGTTATGGGGTAGCCAAAATACGCGGTACAGCCCGCGCGGATGGCGGCTTCGGCAATCGCCTCGTTTCCGCTCAATAAAACCTTTTCGCTCATATGTTTTACGCTCCCTCCAGTTCAAAAACCCTGATGCAGACATCGGGGCAAACCTCGTAACAGTTCCCGCAGGCGATGCACTTTTCCATGTTCACCGGTTTTGCAGGGTATGAGCCGGAGGCATTGGGCTGTGTATCGGCTTCCATTACTTTTGTCGGGCAGGCGCGGATGCACAGCAGGCAGCCTTTGCACAGTTCCCGGTCGATCTCGATAGTTCCTCGTTTTGCCATAGGAACGAAATTATAGCAACTTCAGATTTTTTATTCCAGTTCTCTGTATGGAAATATTATAGTCAAGTCCACAAAACAACGCCAGGCACCCGGCGTACCCAGGACGCAGCCCGTTATCCCTGTGAACCCTTGGAATTTGAAAAAAACAGAATCAGACGGATAATGGAGCCAATCGCAACAAGGCCAAACGCTACCAAAAGTATTATGTTCATAAGAACTCCTTCATAAAAATATACAATGCCAATAAAAAACCCGCAATACCGCATATCTCGGCGATAACGGTCAGACATCCACGCATAACAGTGATGTAATTTGTTTTTCGTTTTGGGTGCTTACCCAGTTTTTTCGTGCCATACCCTTTATATGGCGTGAAAGTGCGATTTGCTTTAATCTTTTCGGAAAATTCGCCAAAAATATGATTTTTTACTTGCCGACAGCGAAGTCTGTTATTATATTGTTGTTACATCGTTATTGATACTGTTTCGCTATATAATTCTGCTTTTCACAAAGGAGATTCGTCCGATGATCAGCATCGCCATTGTCTGCAAACGCAGTGAAGACCGTGAAAAGATAATCGCAATACTCGGACGGCAGGATGATTTTGTAATAGTATGCACAGCAGAAGACGGATACACCCTGCTGCAATCAGCGCTGCCCCAACAGCCTGACGTTATTATCCTGGATTTTGATTTGGGAGACGTTGTGAGCCTGACACTTACTTCGATAATCAGACGCAGGTCTCCGTCTACTGCGCTGATCATGCTGTGCTCCCAGGAAGACCGCGTTTCCGTAGAGGAGTCCCTGAATGCGGGGATTTCCGGATACCTTGTCAGGCAGCAGGGCTTCGCCAACCTTGCCGCATCGGTGCGGAGCGTGTACTACGGCGGCCTGTACATCGACAGGAATGAAAGGGATGAAACTTTCAACAGGATATGTGCATCTGCTGCAGACAGGAAAATACCTGACCGGACGCTTCCCGATTTTACCCCTACGGAACTTGGTATCTTTTCCGGCATCACCCACGGCCATACGGATACGGAAATAGCGTCCAGCCTGAACATAACCATCGGCACGCTGCGCAACAACGTCAACCAGGCAAAGAAAAAAACCGGGCTGAAAAACCGGACGCAGGTATCAATCTATGCCCTACAGGCCGGAATGATACGGCTTGAGAGGCAGACAGCCGGGCTGCCTTCTCAAACCCAACATGAAAAACACTCGACAATATGATGATTACGGCATAGAATGAAGCGAAATGAAAACCGTCTGCGGTATCGACCTGGGAACCCAGAGTTGCAAAGTTATCATCTACGACCATGAAAACAAAACCATCGCCGCCAAATCCTCTTCTCCCCTGGACATGATCGCGGAAAGCAATGGCGCCAGAGAACAAAAAGCCGAATGGTACGACGGAGCTTTGAAAGCCTGCTTTGACGCAATCGATCCCGAAGTTAAAAAAACCGTTGCCGCAATCGGTGTTTCCGGGCAGCAGCACAGCTTTGTGCCGTTAGACGACACGGGAAAGGCCGTGTACAACGTCAAACTCTGGTGCGACACTTCCACCGCAGAAGAATGCGCGGAGCTGACCAAACTGGCCGGCGGCGAAAAAAAACTTATCGCACAGGCGGGGCTGCCCATGCGGCCCGGCTATACCGCGCCGAAGATCCAGTGGCTGAAAAACCACAAACCCAAAGCATTTGCGAAACTTCGGCACGTCCTCCTTCCCCACAATTACATCAATTACCTGTTGACCGGCGCGTTCACCGCAGAATACGGCGACGCTTCGGGCACGGCGGTTTTTGACGTGCGCGAGCGGAAATGGGCCTCAAAAGTATGCCGCCTTATCGCGCCCGATCTAAAATCGCTGCTGCCTCCGCTGATCGCGCCGGACGCTCCCGCAGGCATGGTAACCAGGGCCGCTGCCGAGCTGTACGGCATTCCCGAAGGGGCGCTGGTTTCTTCCGGCGGCGGCGACAACATGATGAGCGCCATCGGGACGGGCACGGTGCGGGACGGCTTCCTTACCATGAGCCTGGGGACCTCCGGCACCCTGTTCGGCTTTTCCACCACGCCGGTAATCGACCCCTCGGGGAACCTCGCCGCGTTCTGCTCGTCAACCGGCGGCTGGCTGCCACTGCTGTGCACGATGAACTGCACCGTGGCAAGCGAGGAATTCCGCGCCCTGTTCGGCCTGGACGTACAGGCCCTGGACGCGGAAGCGGCTCTTGCCCCCATTGGCGCGGAGGGCATAGTCGTACTGCCGTTTTTCAACGGCGAGCGCACGCCGAACCTTCCCAACGGCAGGGCCAGCGTTAACGGAATTACCGTGGGCAACTTCAAGCGGGAAAACCTCGCCCGCGCCGCGCTGGAGTCGGCGATCTTCGGCATGAGGATCGGGCTGGAAAGATTTAACCGGCTGGGCTTTGGTGCGAAAGAAATACGGCTGACCGGCGGCGGCTCGAAAAGCCCGCTGTGGCAGAGCATCGCCGCCAATGTAACCGGACTGCCCGTGCGGGTTCCCGCAGCCGCCGAAGCCGCCGCGATGGGCGCTGCGATTCAGGCGCTGTGGTGCATGTCGCGTAATGCGAAAGACGGCGAGAAGAAGAAAGCGTCAATCAGAGAACTTGCCGAAAAACACGTTTTGCTGGACGGCGCTTCAATAAAGCCAGACAAAAAGGCGGTTTCCGCCTATGATAAAGCGTACAAAGAATATTCACGGTATCTTGGGGCGGTAAGCCCGCTATATAAATAGAGCTGTTCGGAAACCTCCAGTTTCTGAACAGCAACCGCTTAAAACGCATTTTTGCAGGCTGAAAGCCGAAAAAATGCAAGACTTGTGAGGCAACCAACCGGGTTGCTGAACAAGTCCAGTCACGGAGGCTAAAATGTCGGATTACTATGTTGGGAAAAAAGAGTACTTCCCAAAAGTCGGAAAAATCAAATATGAAGGGCCAAAGAGCGACAACCCTTTGGCATTCAAGTACTACGATCCGGAGAAAAAAATCGGCAAAAAGACGATGAAGGATCATCTGCGATTTGCCGTCGCCTACTGGCACAGCTTCTGCGCCGACGGCACGGATCCGTTCGGTTCGGCCACGCTCGCCCAGCCCTGGAAAACCGACGCCAAAAAACCGATGGACGCGGCGGTTCACAAGCTGGACGCGGCGTTTGAATTTTTTTCCAAGCTCGGCGTCGGCTATTACTGCTTCCATGACCGGGACCTCGCCCCCGAAGGCGCCACTCCCGCCGAAAGCGAAAAAAATCTTTTTACAATGGTACGAAAAGCGAAAAAGCTCCAGAAGGCCACCGGCGTCAAGCTGCTGTGGGGAACGGCTAATCTGTTCAGCCATCCCCGCTTTATGAACGGCGCCGCCACCAATCCCGAATTCGGCGTGGTTGCGCTGGCTGCAACCCAGGTAAAAGCAGCCATCGACGCTACGATAGAACTGCGCGGGCAGGGCTATACGTTCTGGGGCGGGCGCGAGGGCTACATGAGCCTTATGAACACCGACCTCAAAAAGGAAAAAGATCACCTCGCCCGCTTCCTCATCATGGCGCGGGACTACGGGCGCAAGCACGGCTTCAAGGGAACGTTCTACATTGAGCCGAAGCCGATGGAACCGGCGAAGCACCAGTACGATTTTGACACCGAGACGGTGATCGGCTTTTTGCGGCACTACGGGCTGGACAGGGATTTCCGCCTGAACATTGAGGCCAACCACGCCGAGCTTGCCGGCCACGACTTTATCCACGAACTGGAAACCGCCGCCGCCGCCGGATTTTTCGGCTCGGTAGACGCGAACCGCGGCGATGCCAGAAACGGCTGGGACACCGACCAGTTCCCCAACAGCTACTACGAAACCGCGCTGGCGATGTACGCCATCCTTCGTGCCGGCGGCTTTACCACCGGCGGCCTGAACTTTGACGCGAAGATCCGCCGCAACTCGATTGATCACGCCGACCTGTTCCTCGCCCACATCGGCGGCATGGACGCATTTGCCGCCGGCCTGGTAATCGCCGACAAAATGATCGCCGACCGGAAAATTTCCGCCTTTGTCAAAAAGCGCTACATTTCGTTTAACACGCCCGAAGGCGTAAAGTTCGCCGGCGGAAAAATGACCCTCGAACAGCTTTCGGCAATCGGCGAAAAAGTCGGCTACGGCAAGGCCGGCCTAAAAAGCGGCAAGCAGGAGTACCTGGAAAACCTGTTCAACCAGTATCTGCTTGGATTGTAAAGCCCGTGTATTGCTAAACTTGACCCACGCTTGCCCGCTATGCCCCGCCGGGGATTTCGGAAAATTACGTGGGTCAAGTTTAGGGCTATTAAGCGCCGCTTATCATATCGTACACAATGCGATCGATATCGGCGCAAAAAACTTCCCAATCAGGCTTTTTTATCCATGCCACCGTGTCAAATTCGCTGCGAGGCATGCCTTTGAGGATTTCGCTAATGTAAATAAGTTCCAGACCGCCTTCTTTCTGTCTGGCTTCCTGGATAATCACCGGCCAGTCCACCGTTTCATGCAGGGCAATTTCCCTGATATCGACAACGTCCTTGGCCGCGTAACGGAAAATCGCAGACAGCTTGTTTGAAAGCATATTCCGAATCGAATCTGTCCGGTAAAAAAAACCGGTGTTCTGTATTTCTCCGAAGAGGGGGGCATTATCGTTAACAAAATCGAGTTTTAACAGCGTATCGGATCCTGCGTATCCAACTTTTATTGTGGCAAAACCTTTGTTTCTTGTGTAGCCTTTTTCGTTGTCCCAAACAAAACCGTTTTCCCTGAGCAGCGCGAGAACCGTATCCAGTTCATCATCATAACTCTCGCTCTGGTTAAGAAAAAAATCAAGGTCGTCGGAATAACGGTGATTATAATAAGCCCTGCTAAGCGCCGTACCCCCGGTTAGAAAAAAAGTTGTACCGCTTCGACTTAAAATATTCAGTACCCCATCCTGGAGCGGATACAGGCTCTCTTCGTAATACTGCGAGGGCAAAATCATAATGACACCTTCTCCCTTTTGGCCATACGCGCCCCGCTATTGCCGGCGTGTACAGCTCCTTTATTGTTTCAATTCCCCAGAGGGCCAATACATAGTGCCATGTAATTCGCTCCAGGGACCGGACAAAGAGCTTTTCCCGGTTAAAAGCCCCGGAGGATTCCAGGCGGCCCTCAATTACCGCAAGCATGTCTTCCCGCGTGTCCAGGTAATCCCAGTTCAGGGAACCCATCAGATCGATTTTTTCTTCGTGAGTCAGGGTTATCATAGTTAATGATATTGTAATGTCAAAAACGCAGGGCTTCAACCATGTAGCGGATGTCGTGTCCCGTTTCTGTCTGACGCTGCATCTCGATGACGAAGATCAGCGAGTCGCCCGGCGGGGCTATAAGCACCTTTTTTATCCGGTATGACGAAACGAAAGGTCGGCGGTGATCGGGCGTGCCGACGGCGTAAGTTTTTTCCGTGCCGTCAATGTCAACGCAGTCCAGCATGATGTAGAACGACGAGTGCAGGTCCCCATCGGATACGCTTGACGATTCAACGAGCGCCGCACGGTAGAAAACGCCGGAGACAAAGTCGCGGAACGTGATCGTTTCGCCGTCGTAGGCGGGGTCGCCGTCAAGGGAAATGTACAGGGGCTGGCCCTGGTTCGGGTAGGTAACGCCGTAGCGCGCGGCAAGGGAGGCGTTTACGGCGATCAGGCGGTGCATGGCCCCTGCCCCGTCCTGCCCGGCGTATATCGGGTTGTCATGGGTGTAGGAGAGTCTGCCTCCGGGAACAAATTCGTTTTTAGCGACATCAACGATATACATATCCGCCCAGGGTATGAGCGTACCGGATTTTACCCCGTATTGGGCAAACATATAGAACTTGCCGTCCCGCGAAAACCCCAGGTCCACAAAGGAAGCCGAGTCGTCGGCCCAGGCATACATGTTCGCTGCCAGAAAAACCGCCGCCGCCAGAAAAATGTGCCTGAATTTCATGGAAGTCCTCCCTGACTACGATTATCGGCGGTACAAAAATACTCTTGAGTAAAAGAGGGACGTTGATTATGCTGGTACCATGACCCTGTCCGCGAGGAATTTGCTCTTTAAGGGGGGCATTATCCTGTCGTTTTTATGCCTCGTGATATGCGCCGCGGCGTCAATACGGACAATACCCGTTTATTCCCTGATGGAGCCGGAAATTGCCCGTCGTTCCGGCGGCTTTTTCCAGGCGATTGTCGGAAAATATTTTAGCGCGCGGCTTTTGGCGGTGCATTGCGGCATTCTGGCGATGGTAGTATATTCATTTTTTTCGATAATTTTAACGTATTATTTCTTTGAAAAAACCCAGTCGCCGGAAATATTGTTTGTAGTTTTTTTCGCCCTTTCATTTTCCGTTGAGGCGCTGCGCCTGATCCTTCCCCTGGGGCAGGTGCATGTAATGCCCTCGCTGTACCCGCTCATGGCTTCGCGTGTTTTGCTGTTCGCCAGGCACTTCGGCATTTTTTCCCTGTTCGCCGCCAGCCTGTACGCGGTGGGCTATGAGTCGCAACGGCAGCGCAACGTCATCATGCTGATCGCCGTCACCGCCCTGGTTATCGCCCTGGGGGTTCCCATCGATACCGAGGCATGGGATTCCAGCCTGAACATGATCACCGGCTATGTTCCGATATTCCGGCTTATTGAAGCCGGGACCTTCCTTATAACCACCGTCAGTTTTTTTATCGCCGCATGGTCGCGTAGCTCACGCGAATTTATTTTTATCGGCATCGGCGCAATCCTTGCCTTTCTTGGCAGGACGATTCTGTTAACCGCCGATGCCTGGGCGATCCTCCCCTTCGCCCTGGCTTTCCTGATCGCCGGCACCTGGATTGTCTGCACCTATCTGCACAAGATATACCTGTGGCTTTAGCGAAGAAATCCACTTGATATTTTTCACACGGAGGCACGGAAGCACAGAAGGAATAGGGAGTAGCGGTCAAAGACCATCCTAACTATCCTTAACCTCTGTGCCTTTGTGCCTCTGTGAGAGTTATTTAGCGAAAA
>WRJO01000069.1 GCA_009778545.1 Treponema sp.
ACTTGCCGGCTTTGAGCATATGTTCGGCGGCGCGCAGAAACACCTCGGTCTTGCCCGAGCCGGTAATGCCGTAAAGGTAGTACATGGGAAATGGGGACTGGGGACTGGGGATCGGGGACTGGGGATCAGGAAGAGATTGGGGACTGGGGACTGGGGACTGGGGATCAGGAATGGATTGGGGACTGGGGACTGGGGATTGGGGATTGGGGCTGTATTTCGAAATATCGGGTTGCTTCCTGAGGGCAATCTCCTTGTTCGAACTACAATCCCTAGTCCCTGATCCCCGATCCCTGATCCCCGGTATTCCCCTAGTCCCTGGTCCCCAGTCCCCAGTCCCTACTATAGCGGCTAACGCTTTTTCCTGTTCCTGAGACAATTCCAGCGGCGAGGCGGATATTTCTTCGTCGCCGGCGGACAGCGAATCGTAGGAAACCATGCGGCGGCCTGAGGGGATCATCGCGGCAAGCGCCTGGCCTTCGCCGCAGAGGTAGTAGGCGGCGAGCCAGCGGGCAAGGGCGATGTCCTGTTCGTCAAAAACCGGCTCGGCGTCTACAACACGGCGGATCGGTTTTATCGCCGATTCGCTCAAGCCTTCGGGCGGCGATTCGCGGCAGGCGACGATAAAGCCCAGGCTGTCCCGGCCCCTGTTGCCGAAGGGCACCATCGCCCGCTTGCCAACGGCAGCCAGGCCCTTCTCGTCGGCGCGGTAGGTAAACGCGTGGCGGGCGGGAATGTCGAACACCAGTTCAAACCACTGCGATGTCATGAATTTACCCGAAAATTCCTCACACATCGTACCTTTGGTACGCGGCGCAGAGGCACAAAGGCGCAGAGGGGGAGGAAGGGGTTGCTGTATGCAAGCTGAGAGTATTTCCATCCAGCTTTGTTTATTACTCTTTTTTTTAGTGTATCATTCCCCATTCCCCATTCCCCATTCCTCATTCCTCATTCCCCATTCCCCATTCCACATTACTTATTCCACATTCCCCATTTTCTTCATTCTTCCTTTGCGTTCTCTGCGCCTCTGCGCCTCTGCGTGAATTATTGGGGAGTAACGCCTCTGCGCCTCTGCGTGAAAAAATTCGAGTAAAATCATTGCATCGTTTCGTCAAGCGCGGAACGCAGCAGCTTGAGGTCCTCCCAGGCGGGGCGTTTCAGTTTTTCGTCGCGCAGCAGGGCGCTGGGATGATAGGTGGCGATAAACGGGATCGACAGGCCGCCGGCCTGGTAATCGGTAAATTTTCCGCGCAGCCGCCCGATTGGCTCGGTAGTCTGTAGCAGCGTCTGGGCGGCGACGCGGCCGGCGCAGAGGATGAATCGCGGCGACAGAAGCTGTATCTGCCTGCTGAGGAACGATGCGCAGGCGGCAGTCTCATCCGGCTGGGGATCGCGGTTTCCCGGCGGGCGGCATTTGATCACGTTGGCAATGAAGCAGTTGCTGGTTCGGGACAGCCCAATCGCGGCGAGCATTTTATCGAGCAACTGCCCGGCCCTGCCGACAAACGGCCTGCCCGTTTCGTCTTCGTCGGCGCCAGGCCCCTCGCCGATAACCATTACCAGGGGCGATGAAGCCCCCTCGCCGGGAACGGCGTTCTTCCTGGCCTTGCACAGGCGGCAGTGTTCGCAGGAGCGGACATCGGCAGCGACCTGCTCAAGCGATTCTGTTCCGGCAGCTTCAGCGTCACCGGTAAAATGATATTCCCGTTTCGCTTCGGCGTAGCCGCTGCCAAGTTGGGCGGAGGCAAGGTCAACAAACAGCGCAAGGGTTGCTTTTTCGGCAGCGGTCATGCTGATAGTATATAGGGACTGGGGATCGGGGACTAGGGACTAGGGGAATACTGGGGATCAGGGATCGGGGATCAGGGACTAGGGGGCATAGTTCGAACAATGAGATTGTTCTCAAGAAGTTCCCGGATATTTCGAAATACGAACCCCAGTCCCCGATCCCCAGTCCCCAGTCCCTAATTATTGCCGATAATATTACCATGAAAAACGTGTTCCTGTTTTTGCTTTTTCTTCCGGTGCTGGCGTTTGCCGAGGCGCTGCATTCGCCTACCTGGGGTTTCAGCGTCGATCTGCCCGAGGGCTACGATTATGTCGATGGAAATGCCAAAGACCAATTTTCCTTCAGCGGTCCGGGCGGGGTGCAGTTTGATATGCTGGTTTACGACAGGACGTATGCGAGTATGGAAGACCTGGTTGCCGACGTGAATCGCAGGCTTGGAAACCAGGGGATCGCCGATTTTTTTGTTTATCGGGACAGGCGGGCCGCAATTGTCGAGCTGGCTTTCGGGGATATGGCGGGCTGGGGCCTCTGCCTTGAGCTAAGAGGCAGCACTCCAGGCTCGCCGCCTCCCATGCTCCTCGCCCTTTCCTATTGCGAAGCCGGCAGAAGCGATCTTGATCTGTTCCATATGTCGTCGCTGGATTCGATCATTCCCGTTGAGGGAGAGGCGTATTACCCCGGCCCCATAATCGAATACGGCTTCCCCCGAGGCGAGGCAAAACGAACGCCCCTTGCACTGAGCGGCGTAAGCGCGATGATTTATGAAAATGACGAGGAAGCCTCTCAGGTACTTATCGAACGTGAATTCTTGATATTCAAGCAATATGCCCATTCGGATTTCTGGCGGCAGGCCTGGACGCGGTATTACCAGTTTATTTACCGCGATTCGTTTGGCAGAATAGCGGACGCGGCTTCTGCCCTTGTGCAGCATTGGGCCGGGAACTCTGTTAACCAGTCTGGAAGTTTGGTTAACAGAACGGAAGCGCAATTGGACCTTGCTAAAAAGGCCCTCCGCTGGGTGCAGGGTTTTAACTATGAAAGAAACTTTGACGGCAGCGACTTTATCAGCCTTGTCACCGCCGTTACCCAGGGGCGGGGCGATTGCGACAGCCGCGCTATGCTCTGGGCGATCATCCTTGCAAACGCCGACATACGCGCCGCGATGATGATTTCTCCCAATTACGGCCACGCGATGGGCCTTGCCGATATTGGCGGAACAGGCGCACGGTTCGACATGGACGGAACCCAATGGCTGGTAGCCGAGCCCAACGGTACCGTTGACATAGGGCTTATCGCCGCCGATATGAGCGATATGGAATCATGGCTGGGAATATTGTTTAATTAGCCATGCGCTATTTACAGCAATTAGGCATAATTTTTGCCTTTGCCTTTGCAGGTGAATTATTTGCCCGCCTGGTTCCCGGCGGGCTTCCGGCGACCGTCATGGGGATGCTCTTTATGCTTGCCGCACTTGGCTTTAAAATCCTCAAAACTGAGCACATAGCGGAAAGCGCCGGTTTTCTGGGCAGCATAATGGCCTTCTTCTTTTTGCCGTCAGCGGTAACGATTATTCAGAATGCCGATCTGATTATGCCGGTGCTGTGGCAGTTGCTCATTGTAGCTGTTGCCGCGACTTTCTGCACGTTCTTTGCCGCTTACGGGACGGTACGGCTGCTGCGAATTATGTTGGGCAGGAAGAAATAATGGCCTCGCTTTTATCCCTGCCTATATGCGGCATCCTTGTCACAATCGCCTGCTATATGGTTGGGCTGGCTATCGGAAAACGAATTCCGACGCCGCTCACCAGCCCCATGGTAACAGCTAACGCCCTGATCATCCTTGTCGTCGTATTCACCCCCCTTACCCTGGAACAGTACCAGGCGGGCGGAAACATGATTTCGATGTTCGTCGGCCCGGTAACGGTAATCCTCGCCCTGAGGATCTACAGCCAGCGCGCAAGGCTGAAAGAAAACATCATCCCGATACTGGGCGGCTGCATTGCCGGATCTTCGGTGTCGCTGTTAAGCGTCTGGATGCTTTGCAGGCTGTTCGGCATTGACCGGGTGATAGCTTTGTCAATCATGCCCAAGTCGGTAACGGTAGCCATAGCAATCGAACTGTCCCGCAGGGGCGGCGGGTTTGCCGGCCTTGCCGTTTCTGCGGTTATCGTGACCGGCATCACCAGTTCTTCGTTCATGCCGTTTTTCATCAAAATATTCCGGCTGAAGGACCCGGTTGCCGCCGGGGTCGCCATGGGCTGTTCCGGCCATGCGATAGGAACTGCCGCCGCCATTGAGCTTGGTGAGACGCAGGGGGCGATAAGCGGCCTTTCGATGAGCATTATGGCAATCGTCACCAGCATTATTTATCTGTTTTTGTTTTAAAAAAGCCGCGCAGGGAAACGCCGTCTGATGTTTCCCCGCACGGCCATAATTGTACCGGGCCTATTCCGCGCCGCGTATTCATTATCGGCGCGGGATCCCCACCCAAGGCCCGCTTCTGCCCGTTAGGGCGCCGCTCAAGGAGCGTTAAGCGAGTGAATCTCCCGAATAAACTCGTCCAAATCTTCAAAATGCCGGTATACCGAGGCAAAGCGGACATATGCCACCTTGTCGAGTACGCCCAGCCGCTCCAGTATCAGTTCGCCGATGACTTTTGCGTCGATTTCCCGGCTGCCTTTGCTGATAATGGCCGTTTCGTCCTCGATTTCGTTGACCAGGCTTTCGATCTGCATACGGGAAACCGGCCTTTTTTCCAGCGCCCGTTCGATGCCCCGCTCAATCTTCCCCCGGTCGAACGGTTCCCGCCTGCCGTCCCGCTTGATCACCATGAACTGGCTGTCCTCGGTCCTCTCGTAGCTGGTAAAGCGGTATCCGCATCTCTCACATTCCCTGCGCCGCCGGATCGCCTCTCCATTTGCCAAAGACCGCGATTCTACAACTTTGTCTTCAATGTTCCCGCAATGGGGGCATCGCATATTGTGTCACCTCTGACAGCCAACGCCATATATAGCGCCCCATATATGGTGTGGCAGCCTATTTTCATAGTGCCCCATATATAGCGTATTGTCAAGCATGTCACGCTATAGATTGTGTGTTAAGGGAGATTATCGTTTTGTCAGGTATTTGCGGATGTCCAGGGCGACGGCGGCGATGATGATGGCGCCTTTGACAATCTGCTGCCAGTAGGGCGACATGTTGATGAAGGTAAGGCCGTAGTTGATCACGGAAAAAATTAAAACGCCGATGACTATGCCCGGCACGGTGCCGATGCCGCCGAGGTTTGAAACGCCGCCGACGACGCAGGCGGCAATCGCGTCCAGTTCGTAGCCGGTGCCGTAGCTGTTGGTCGCGCCGCCGGTGCGGGCTGCTTCAAGGCTTCCGCCCAGGCCGTAGAGGATGCCGGCTATGGTGTAAACGAGAATTAATGTGCGGGTAACGTTTACCCCGGAAACCCTGGCAGCTTCGGCGTTGCCGCCGATAGCGTAGATGTTTTTGCCGTAGGTGGTTTTGTTAAACAATACCCAGGTGATGAATGTAACCAGTGCGGCGATGATCACGATATAGGGAATCGTGTACACCTGGGCATCTTCTATTTTTGCAACAAGGCCGAGTTTTACCAGCAGCTTGTCTGGACCGATAAAGCCTGTTCCAAGGGTGCGGAAACGCTGGTCCAGGCCCCCGATGGGCTGGGCGCCATAGGGCGGGCGGTCGAAGTACAGGGAACAGGCGCCCCAAACCGCCACCATCGTTCCCAAAGTTCCGATAAAAGCCGGAACTTTCAGCTTGGTAACAAAGACGCCGTTGAGAAAGCCGAACATCCCGCAGGCCGCCATTGCGATTAGGATCGGCACGATAAGGGGAAGCACCTCTAAATCGGGGTACATGCGGCGTGAAAAGTCGGTGGACTGCAAAAGCGAAGCGGAAAGAACAGCGGCAAGGCCAACCATGCGCCCGCAGGAAAGGTCGACGCCGCCTGTTATCAGGATCGCCCCCATGCCCATGGCAAAGATGATCCTCGTTGAAGACATGGCAAGGATGTTCCTGAAATTGTTCAGCGACATGAACGACGGCTCGCGTATGGCGATGACGAGGACAAGTGCGACGAAAACCAGATAAATCGCGTATTGCAAACTGAAATCCTTAACGGCCGCCGCGCTAATTTTTACCTCTCTTTTATTGCCCATCTGTTACTCCTCAAGCCTGCTGATCAAACTGTGCCGCCAGGCGCATGATAGCCTCCTGGGTGGCGGTTTTTCCGTCAAGAAAGCCGGTTACCCTGCCTTCGCACATCACCATTATCCTGTCGGAGATTCCCAGCAACTCGGGCATTTCCGATGAAATCATGATTATGCTCTTTCCCTCTTTTGCAAGGTTGATAATGATACTGTAAATTTCGTATTTCGCGCCCACGTCGATGCCCCTGGTCGGTTCGTCAAGGATCAGAATGTCCGGCTCGGTCAAAAGCCACCGGGCGAACAGTACCTTCTGCTGGTTGCCGCCGCTCAGGTCGCGGATGTAGGTTTTGCTGCCGGGGGTTTTAATGTTCAGCGCCTGGATTTTTTCTTCGGCATCCTGATCGCATTTTTTTTCGTTAATAAGGCCAAGGCCGCCCACGTACCGGCGGATGTTCGCCAGGACCATGTTGTCCCGCACCGAGCGCATGGGAATTATCCCCGAAGCCCGCCGTTCCTCGGTAAGGAGGGCAAGCTTGTGCCGCTTTGCCTGTTGGGGCGTTCTGATCTGCGCCTGCACACCCTTGATAAAAACACGCCCGCTTTCCACAGGCCGCAGCCCGAAGATCGACTCGACCAGCTCGGTCCGCTGCGCGCCCACCAGCCCCCCGATGCCGAATATCTCGCCCCTGCCCAGGGTAAAGCTTACGTCCCGAAAGGAACGGGGGCGGGCGGAACTGAGGCCCTGCACCTCCAGAACCGTCTCGCCAGGCACGTTGTCTTTCGGGGGGAAGCGGTTCGAAAGTTCCCGTCCGACCATGTATTTAATAATCTGATCGGTCGTCAGGTCCTTTGCCGGGTAAGAACCGACGTGTTTGCCGTCCCGCATTATGGAGACTTCGTCGGAAATGGCGAGAATTTCTTCGATTTTGTGGGAAATATATATTATCGCGACGCCTTCGCCGCGCAGCCGCCTGATGATCTCAAAAAGATGGCGCACTTCGTTTTCGGTCAGCGACGATGTCGGCTCGTCCATGATGATCACCTTGGCGCCGTATGACACAGCCTTGGCGATTTCCAGGGACTGTATCTTTGACGCCGACAGTTCCCTGACCCATACCGACGGCTCGATGTCCATGTTGAGGTCTTTAAAGAGCGCCAGGGAATCATCGTGCATTTTTTTGTGATTGATAAATTTAAAAGGACCGAAATTGTATGTCGGATAACGGCCCAGCCACAGGTTTTCCATGGCGGGGCGCAGGGGAATGGGAAACAGTTCCTGGTGGATCATCGATATTCCCGCGTCTAAAGCCTGCCGGGAATTTTCAAAACGGACCTTTTTGCCGCCCAGGATTATTTCGCCATCATCGGGATCGTAAATCCCGAAGAGGCACTTCATCAGCGTCGATTTTCCGGCGCCGTTCTCGCCCATCAGGGCATGGACGGTTCCCGGCCGTATATCAACAGATACATTATCCAGCGCATGAACGCCGGGAAAGGACTTGGAAATTCCCTTTATCTGCAGTACAAACTCGCCGCCGCCCATGTAGCAAATCCAGTGGTTAGTGGTTAGTGATCAGTGATTAGAATTCCTGTTACAATCTGAGCGTATTACCAACTCTCTTCGCTTCCGAACATGACTCTAATCACTATCCACTACCCACTATTCACTATTTACTGGAAGTCCCGGTAATTGTCCCTGGTCACCTTTTGGTAAGGAACCCACACATATTTCCCTTCCATGGTGCCAGCGGTGGTTGTGGGGGCAAGGCCGTTGGCAAGGGAGTAGGCAATGTCAAAAGTGGCTTTTCCCTGATTTTTCGCGTCGTTCAGCACGGTGCCAAGCAGGGTTCCCTCTGAGAGGGCCTGAAGGGCGGGTGCAGTGGCGTCTACGCCGACGACGGGGAGGTACCTGCCGCCGGTAAAGAAGCCGACTTTCCGCAGGGATTCGATTACGCCCAGCGCCATGTCGTCGTTATTGCAGAAAACCATGTCGATCTCGTCGCCAAAGCGCGCCCAAAAAGCGTCCATCTTGTCTACTGCCCTGGGGCGGTCCCACATGGCGGTATCTATGGCAAGCTGGTGAACTTCGATACCGGCCTCGCGTACCGCTTTTATCGAGTATTCGGTGCGGAGTTCCGCGTCCTGGTGGCCGGGTTCGCCCATCAGCATGATGTAGCGGAGCACCTGATCCCTGCCTTTGTTTTCGATCCACCATTCGGCGGCGATCTGGCCCTGCATGGTTCCGGATTCTTCCGCCTTGGCGCCGACGTAGTACACCTTTTCCCATTTGTTCATGTCTTCGGCAAACGGCTCCCGGTTGAAAAACACCACCGGCACGTTGCCCGCTTTTGCCTTGTCGACAATGACCCCTGCCGCAGTCCGGTCAACGGGGTTGATGGCGATTGACTTCATCTTCTTGGTGATGAACTGATCCACCTGGTCGTTCTGGGTTGGCTGGGCGTTCTGGGAATCGACCGTGGTGATCGTAGCCTTGCCCTGGGCGTTTTGTTCAATGGCGTTCCGGGTGTAGGACATAAAGGTATCGTCAAACTTGTAAATCGCCACTCCGATTTCGGGAAGTCCGCTTTCCCTGGCTTTACAACCGACGAAAACCGTCATGCTCAGCACGGCGAGCAATAATGCAAACGCAAGAATCTTCTTCATGCTTATCCTCCTCAAGGTTAATGGTTTATTATACACCGCCTTTCCCCTTATGGGAATAGGCGTTTTTGGGGGATATTGACCTTTTTGGCAGGTTATGGCAGTATATTCAAATAAGGACCGCTAGCTCAGCTGGTAGAGCAGCAGACTCTTAATCTGCGGGTCGAAGGTTCGATCCCTTCGCGGTTCATAGTTAAAGGAGGTGTCCTGTCCGATATGCGGACAGACGCGCTAACCGTTTTTTTAGTTGATTACCATCTCTTTGGTTGAAAACCTTCAGGCGGAGATATAAGATGGACGGATTCCCCCGTAAGTTCAAGAACAAAAAAACCTGAATTATATGCGTAATCTTTTACATCGGGATCAACAACCCCTCCTGCCATTGCTCCAAAAAGTTGTTTGCTGCCAATCTGTTCAGGTGGATATTGGCGGATTAGTTGCATCCTTTTTAGATGCCTGTCTACATCGATCTCTTGATTAAGTTCACGTTTTACTTCAACCGCCATACACATAAGTGTATTGACAAGCAAAATGTCAATATCCGATTTTACAACATTTTTTTCATCATAAACAGGAAGGCGCTGATAGGCTCGTTTAAGATCATATTCAGGAAATTTTTCCCATAAGCGGGCGGCGATAAGCGTCTCAACAAGTTCGCCAACGGAACGGTTCAAGCCGCCAACATTTTCAGTTACACGATCAACTTTGTCCGCCATCTTGTCAACTTTTTCCCCCATTTTGGTGATAATCGCCCATACAGTTTCAAAACTGAGAGTTTTTCCCCATTCTGCCGCTTCCTGAGCTGTCATTTCCGCCATTAAAAATCTCCAAGCTATACCAGATAATATATAGCAATGGGAAGAAAAATTCAAGTGTTTAATCTGCGGGTCGAAGGTTCGATCCCTTCGCGGCTCAGTTTTATTCCCACCCCACGTTATTCAGGGTGGTGATTTCATCGTAGTTAGTGAGCGTAGTGTTGCGTTCACTTAATGAAACAGAATAGCGGTAAATGGCGTGTCCAAATGCAATGATGCCGGTTACCGTGTTTGCATTGGTGCCGGTTCCGCCGAAAATAATTCCGCTGGTGCTGCTTCCCGAAGCGGCGCGTTTGGTAAATACAGAATCTTCTGCGTAAATACCGCCTCCTAAAGCTTGTATGCCTGTGCATTGGTTTTTTGAGATTGTCCCACCAAACATGGTTACTGTCGAATTGGTTCCAATGTATATGCCGCCGCCGTAGGAATACAAGGTAGAAGTTTCATTGCCGGCAATGTTTTCACTAATTGTGCCTCCGTGTATGGCAACATTGCTGTTTTCATTAAGGCAAATGCCGCCTCCTGCCGAAAAATTGCCAAAAACTTTGTTTCCAACAATTTCAGCGCCGTCATTCATCTCAAGTGTGCCGTTATTCAAAGCGATGCCTCCGCCCGCGCCTACGTTTTCGGCGTTTCCAATGTTGGTGTTTTGGGTTATTTTCGAACCTGCATCAAAGATTAATTTTCCTCCCAGTCCTACATGAACCAATGCCGAAGTATTGCTGTTTATCCCGTTAAGCACAATGTTTTGCAAGGTGAGGGTAATGTTGTCTTCAATACGGAAAAGATAACCGGCACTGGTAAGCTGAATGGTTTTTACGTCGGCCGGATTTGCGCTGTGGATGTTGACGGTAATATTTCTGCCCATGGTAGAAATCGTCTGCGGACCAATATGCTCATTGCTGCTAACCGCAATGTCATACACCGCGCCGTCGTCGTCGGCGCTGCATATATAGGCCAACTGTTCTGCCAGAGTCGCACCCGGCAGCGCATTTATCCATTGCGCGTAGAAAATGATGGTTTCCGTTACGGTTACTACTGCCCCTGCGGCGTAATGCAAGCCGCTGCCGTTTTGCTGCGTGTTCCAGCCGCTGAACGTTTTATCGCCCATGCTCAATGATCCCTGATTGGGAATGGTGATCGGCATCCCGCTGTATAATCCAGTTATTTGCGGCGGCGCTGTTCCGCTTGCTCCGTTTGCGTGGAAAGTAACGGTATGGGTTGGGGTTCCGTATGGTATCCACCGCGCGTAAAAAATTATATCATCATGTACGGTAACGGGCGAAAATGCCGGATATATTGTTACATTGCTGGTGCCTTCGCTCCAGCCTGCGAAAATGTCCTGTCCTTTGCTGAATCCGCCCTGGTCGGGCAAATTAACGACGGTTCCTGCGGTAACCGTAATTGTTTCGGGGATCGTTCCTGTTCCTCCGTTCAGGTGAAAAGTTAACGTGCAGGTTACGGGCGGTTTTTCGGGTTTTGGTCCGTGAAACAGTTCCGCCATTCCCTCGCAGCCCAAAAGCATCAGCCATAGGACGCTTGCCAATATAGAAATAATTACCCGCTGTTTTTTCATGGCGCTACCCCGCTAAAACGAAATCGTATAGCTAAGTTGAAAGCCCACATTCTTGTTTCCATAAGAATCTGATGTTAAAACTATGTTGGATTGGGCATTGTCCATTACCGCCGCCATTTGCGGCGAACGGTTATAGATAAACGGCCTTGCAAAACCATATACAATTGCCAGTCCCGCAACGGAAACTCCTATTGTAGCCGGTACTCCGACTGCCGGGCTGTCCCAGTCAAGCGCCGCCGCTTCTATGACAAAAAGCCCTGCCGCTGCCGCATAACCGGCGGTAAGCGTAATGCCTCCCGCAATATCGCCTTCAAGGTACGAACCGAGGCCCAATAAAATGTTTAACGCGCCTGTTTCTATTTTTTGTACGGCGGTTTTGGCGGTTTTGGCGGTTTTGGCTGCAGTGCTGTAATCCGCCTGTCGTTTTTATGAACGGTTTCCGTATGGGAAACAATAGCCGCTGTTGTTTCGGTTCCTATAACCCTCATTCTGAAACGGTATTCATTTCCGGCGTAATCGAGCGAGCCGGTAACGATTGCTTGCGCTCCTATTCTTTTGGTAAGGCTTGCCAAACTTTCGTCGCTT
>WRJO01000070.1 GCA_009778545.1 Treponema sp.
CCTTCTGGAGATCAACTCGGTGATGGAAAACATCGCCAGCCAGACGAACCTGCTTTCGATGAACGCGGCGATCGAGGCGGCCCACGCAGGCGAGGCGGGAAAGGGCTTTGCCGTCGTCGCCGATGAGATCCGCAAGCTGGCGGAAAACTCCGGTGAACAGTCCAAGACTATCAGCACGGTCTTGAAAAAGATTAAAGCATCGATCGACAAGATAATGTCGTCGACAGATAACGTATTAAAGAAGTTCGAAGCGATAGATTCGAGCGTACGGATCGTGGCGGAGCAGGAGGAGAACATCCGCAACGCGATGGAAGAGCAGGGCGTTGGGAGCAAGCAGATACTGGAAGCGATAGGCAGCGTAAACGAGATAACGCGGCTGGTAACGGACGGCTCGCACGAAATGCTCGAAGGTTCCAGCGAAGTTATCCGGGAGAGCAAGAACCTGGAAAAATCGACGCAGGAGATAACGGGGGGAATGAACGAAATGGCCCTTGGCGCGGAGCAGATAAATACGGCGATAAACGCGGTAAACGAGCTGTGCGGCAGGAACCGGGAAAGCATCGAAATGCTGGTAACAGAAGTTTCGCGTTTCAAAGTGGACTAAATATTTTTAATGACAGTTTGCCCCGTCTTCATGGCGGGGTTTTCATTTTAAATATGGGCATTACAAAAGGAGTACAAAAATGAAACTTAAAATTAAGCTGAGTATCTTGGTTATCGGGATAATGGCAGTTGTGGTGGCGGGGATTGCCATTATTCTTTTAATGCAGGCATCCAGCATAAGCATCGATCTGAGTCTCCAGGGCATAGAAAACCTCGCAGGCGAGCAGGTTGAATACCTGAAAGGCCACGAGGACGGCAATATACGGGCGCTGCGTACATTGGCCAACATAATGTCGGATTACGAAACCATGCCGGCGGCAGACAGGCGGGATCGCTATGACGAAATGCTGCTGAGCGTATTAAATTCTGAAGACGAAATGGTCAATATATACACTGTCTGGAAACCAAACGCCGTAGACGGCATGGATGCCCAGTACATAGGCAGGATAGGTTCCAGCGATACCGGCCAGTATGCTGTAACCTATACCCGGGAATCCGGAATATTGGAAGCCCGGACCACAGTAGATATAGACGGATCGATGGCTTATTTTGTCAGCCCCAAGGCCCTTGCGGGGCGGGAACGGGTTGAGGATCCCTTCCCCAGGGTTATTGACGGACAGAATACGTTTCTGAACAGGGTAATGGTTCCCATCGTTAACCCCCGTACCAGAGAAATAGTGGGAGGGGTTGGCTGCCTTTTGAATGTCGATGTGATCCAGCCCCTTGTTAAAAAAGTTATTGCAGAACACAAAGAAATAGCTTCGATGATTGTTTTCGCCAACAACGGCTTGATTATGGGCCACCTGGTTGAGGAACGGGTGGGGAAATTCCTGATTGATGCCGAGACGATTTTTGGCGATAAAAGGGAGGAAGGGAATCGTGCGGTGCTCAACGGAGAGCCGTACCTGTGCCACACCTATTCCACGGTGCTTAATTCGGATGTCCGTATTGTCATGCATCCCCTGCAAGTCGGCAACTCAGACATAAACTGGTCGGTGCTGATAGCGATTACCGACGAAGATGTTTTGGCGCCTGTCCGGAGCATAACCAATTTTACCATTTTTATCGCGGCTATTGCGATTGTAATAACGGCGGTGATTGTTTTCCTGGTGCTCGGTGTTATTACCAAGCCGATTGTCACCGTTGCCGATACCCTCAAGGATATTTCAGAAGGCGAAGGGGATCTGACTCATGCCATCCACATGAATTCCAACGACGAAATCGGCAGAATGGCAAAGTACTTCAACCAGACCCTCGAGAAGATTAAGAATTTGGTGATAAACATCAAAATGCAGGCAAAGGCCCTGTCCGACATCGGCACCGAGCTTGCCAGCAACATGACCGAGACTGCGGCGGCGGTAAACGAGATCACCGCCAACATCCAGAGCATCAAGAACCGGATCATCAACCAGAGTGCCAGCGTTACCGAGACCAACGCAACCATGGAGCAGATCACCGTCAACATCGACAAGCTCAACGGCCATGTCGAGCGACAGCAGATGAGCGTGTCTCAGTCGTCCTCGGCCATCGAACAGATGCTGGCGAACATCCAGTCGGTAACGCAGACCCTTATCAAAAACGGCGACAACGTGCACGAGCTGACCGATTCCTCCGAAATAGGCCGCAGCGGCCTGCAGGAGGTCGCTGCGGACATTCAGGAGATCGCCCGCGAATCCGAGGGCCTTCTGGAGATCAACTCGGTGATGGAAAACATCGCCAGCCAAACGAACCTGCTTTCGATGAACGCGGCGATCGAGGCGGCCCACGCAGGCGAGGCGGGCAAGGGCTTTGCCGTCGTCGCCGACGAGATCCGCAAGCTGGCGGAAAACTCCGGCGAGCAGTCCAAGACGATCAGCACGGTCTTGAAAAAGATTAAAGCATCGATCGACAAGATCACCTCGTCCACAGACAACGTTCTGAGAAAATTCGAGGCGATAGATTCGAGCGTAAAGATCGTGGCAGAGCAGGAGGAGAACATCCGCAATGCGATGGAAGAGCAGGGCGTCGGGAGCAAGCAGATACTGGAAGCGATAGGCAGCGTAAACGAGATAACGCGGCTGGTAACGGACGGCTCGCACGAAATGCTCGAAGGTTCCAGCGAGGTTATCCGGGAGAGCAAGAACCTGGAAAAAGCGACTCAGGAGATAACGTCGGGCATTAACGAGATGGCCATCGGCACGGAGCACATCAACATCGCGGTGCACGAGATAAACGATCTCTGCGGCAGGAACCAGGAAAGCATAGACATGCTCGTCCGCGAAGTTTCACGCTTCAAAGTAGATTGAGAAGACCTCACACAGAGGCACAGAGGCACGGAGTTTTTTTCTCTGTGCCTTGGTGCCTCCGTGAGAGTATAGGGAAAGAAGCATTGTGCATTTTTATGTTACAAACTAACGACTTCTAGTATTTGCTGAGGTCGATGTCGGCGGCGTAGTCTACGCCTTCTACGGCAAAGCCGTGGGCTTCCAGGAAATTCTGTTTGAAGCCGGCAACGTCGGTTTCGGCATGGACGTTGTCGTCGGTCACGTTTTTCATTTTGTCCATAACTGCTTTCTGGACATCCAGGCGCATCTCCCAGTCGTCAATGCGTATGCGTCCCTTGCGGTCTACAGGCACCATTTCCGGATCGCCGCTTTCTGCGGCATAGAGCCTTTCCCGGTACAGCCGGACAATCTGCTCGATACAGCCTTCGTGCAGGTCCATATCCTTCATCACCTTGAACAGGCATGACACGTACAGCGGAATGATGGGGATTACCGCGCTGGAGCGGGTTACCACCGCCTTGTTTACCGACACCCATGCTCCAGCGATTTTTCCCGATTCGGCATAGACGCGGCTTATTTCGATAGCGGCGCGCTCCAGGTCTTCTTTTGCCTTGCCGATGGTTCCGTTTTTGTAGATAGGCCACGAATGTTCCGGGCCAAGGTAGGTGTAGGCTACGGTGCGGGTTTTGGGCGAAAGGAGGCCTTCTTTTTCCAGCGCTTCCATCCAGTACTCCCAATCCTCTCCGCCCATTACCTTAATCGTATTGTAGATTTCTTCTTCCGTGGCAGGTTCTTCCCGCGCGCTGTGGAACGTTCCGTCCATCATGTTCAGGGTCTTTCCCCAGAACGGTTCGCCCACAGGCTTGATCGCCGATTTGTAGAGGATGCCGGTTTTGGGATCGGTTCTGACCGGAGATGCCAGGGAATAAATGACGAGGTCGATCTTTGCGGGGATGCCCGCTTCCGCTGCGGCGGCGCGGACTGTTTTTGCCGTTTCGGCCTTTACCTCGCCGAGGAAGGCGTTTCCGTCGAGGGTCTTTGCCACCAGGCCCGCCTTTGCCGCCTCCCGCTCAAAGGCGAGGTTGTTGTAATAGCCGGGAGTGGCGGTGTGGTTTTTCGAGGCGGGCTTTTCCCGCGACACGCCCACGGTAACCGCTCCGTAGCCAAAGGCCGCCGCGATTCGGCTTGCCAGCCCGTAGCCGTTGGAGCAGCCGATAACCAGCGCCAGCCTTGGCGTTCTGCCCGCCGCGTTCAGATTTTCTTTCGCGTACGCAACCTGCCGCTGAACCGCAACCGCGCATCCTTCGGGATGGCTGTTTAAGCAGATATTGTTCCGCACCATAGGTTTGATGATCAATTTTTACTCCTTGCTCACTTGGAGGCACATCGAACCTTTGGTTCGCGGCACAGATAGTTGCGGGCGGATTTGCAAACGGCGCACCGCCCTCAGTGCCGCTGTGCCTCTGTGTGATGAATTTGGGATTAAGTTTTATTCTGCGTTTGTACCAACGAGACACATCCATTCGGCTTCGGCGGCAACCTCATCGCCGACATAAGCCTTGCCGGACTGCTTGACCATGCGGGGAGAAACCCGCAGATTTTCTACTTCCGAGCGCACCTCGTCGCCGGGGCGCACCTGCCGGCGGAATTTTACCTTGTCGACCGAGGCGAGGAAAAACAACGCCCCATCGCCGAGAATGCCGAGCTTGCGAAGCCCCGCGCCGCCGGACTGCGCCATCGTTTCGATGAGGATCACCCCCGGCACCACCGGGTATCCGGGAAAATGCCCCTTAAAGAAAAATTCCTTTTCGGTAAATACATGTTTGGCGACGATCCGTTTTTCATCGGCCTCGGTAATTTCGTCCACAAACAAAAACGGCTCCCTGTGGGGCAGTAAATTTTCAATCTCGTTCATACTTTCTCCTTACGAATACTTTCTAAAGACCACTACGCCGTTGTGGCCGCCGAAACCAAGCGAGCCAGAGGCGGCGCCGGTTATCTCGCCGTACTGGGCCTTGTTCGGCACATAGTCCAAATCGCACTCCGGGTCGGGATTGTCCAGGTTGATCGTCGGCGGGAAAAAGCCGTCGCGGATGGCGAGTATGCAGGCAATGGCTTCGAGCGCGCCGCCGCCGGAAATGCAGTGGCCGGTCATGCTCTTGGTGCTGGAGATCTTCAGCTTGTAGGCATGATCGCCGAAAGCCATTTTGAGCATTTTGGTTTCCGTGGGATCGTTTATTTCCGTTGAAGTGCCGTGGGCGTTGTAATACTGGATGTCCTCGGGCTTCATGCCCGCATCGGCAATGGCGAATTTTACCGCTGCGGCACCGCTTTCGCCCAACGGGTCCGGCGCCGTTATGTGATATGCGTCGGCGGTCGCCCCGTATCCGGCAAATTCGGCAAGTATCTTTGCGCCTCGGTTTTTGGCGTGTTCCTCGCTTTCCAGGATCAGTATGCCGGAACCTTCGCCGATAACAAAACCGTCGCGGTCGGTGTCAAACGGGCGGGATGCCTTTTCCGGCTCATGGCAGCGCTTGCTGGAAAGTGCCTTGAGCATCTGAAAGCCGCCGATGGAAAAGGGAACCACTGGAGCTTCGGTGCCGCCCGCAATCATCACATCGCAGCGGCCTGAACGTATCAGTTCCAGCGCCTGCCCCAGCGCATCGGTGCCGGAAGCGCAGGCGGTAACCTGCGTTAAAGCAGGGCCTTTGGTTCCATACAGCATCGAAATGTTGCCGGCAGCTTCGTTGGGTATCATCATGGGAATGGTCAGGGGCAGCATGCGCTTCGGCCCCGCGTCAAACAGTTTTTTATGCGATTCCGAGATAATGTCAAACCCGCCGATTCCGTTTCCCAGCACAATGCCGGTTTTCCAGGGATCGCATTTGACGGGCCGCTTGCCTTCGCCGTCTGCTTCGCCCATAAGCCCCGCATCAGTCAGCGCCTGCGCCGTGGCCGCCACCGCCAGCAGGGTAAAGCGTGCCATTTTTCTAGCCTCTTTTTTTTCTATCCAGACAGTCGGATCGAAATTTTTTACCTCTCCGGCGATGGTAACGTCAAAGCCGGTAGTATCGAACGAAGTGATGGGTCCAATTCCGCTTTTGCCGGCCTTGAGTCCCTCGCAAAATTCTTCAACACTGTTGCCGAGGGGAGAAACCGCCCCCATTCCGGTAACTACAACTTTTCTTGCCATATTTCTTCTCCTTGAAATTACGTGTACATTCCGCCATCTACGGGAAGAACCTGCCCGGTGATGTACGATGAATCGTCCGATGCCAGAAACAGAACGGCGGCGGCGACATCGTCTGCCGTGCCCATGCGTCCGAGGGGAACCATTTCCAGCATTTTTCCCTTCACGTTGTCGGGAAGGACCGCCGTCATGTCGGTGGCGATAAAGCCCGGTGCGACGGCGTTAACCCGCACGCTGCGGCTTCCGGTCTCCTTGGCAAGGCACTTGGTCACGGCTATCAGCCCCGCCTTGCTTGCCGAATAGTTTGCCTGTCCGCCGTTGCCGTGAATCCCCACAACGCTCGCCATGTTGATGATCGAGCCTGTGCGTTTGCGGATCATGTCCCGTCCCACGGTGCGGGCGGCGAGGAAGGCGGCGCTTAAATTGATGTCCAGCACCTTCTGCCATTCTTCCAGCGACATCCTGAAAGAAAGGTTGTCTTTGGTAATACCGGCGTTGTTAACGAGAATGTCAAAGCCGCCGGATTCCTTTATGCCGCCGTCAATTTTTGCCTCAACCGCGGCAAGTTCCGACAGGTCTGCCGTTATCCAGTGGAGCTTTCCCCCCGCCGCCTTTACGCGATCGGCGAGGTCTTCCGGCTCCTTGTAGTCCAGCCCCCAAACTTCCGCCCCTTGGGCGATAAACAGATCGGCGATGACTTTGCCGATCCCCCGTAATGCGCCGGTTACAAGCGCCTTTTTGTTCTCAAGTCTCATATATCCTCCAAATTTATTTTGTCACGGAAAACGTTTTCAGTAGCTGCCGATTTTTCCACAATCTTCAATGGTTCCGGCGGCATAACAGGGAACCTCGATGCCGGAATCTTTCCAGAGGCCCTGCAGCACTTTGCCGGGGCCGACTTCCAGGCAGGCCGCAAAACCTCCCGCTGCCGCAATCGCCGTTTCCTCGTCCACCCAGCGGACGGGGCTGGTGATCTGCCGCAGGGCGAGGTCCCGTGCCTCCGCGCCGGAGCCGACCCGCTTGCCCGTAACGTTTGAGTACAGGGGAACTTTGGGATCGCCGAACGTTACCGTTTCCAGAACCGGACGAAATGCTTCGGCGGCGTCGTGGAGCAGCGGCGAATGGAACGGCCCGGCGACCTGCAAACGCAGGACGCGCTTTGCCCCCGCTTCCTTGAAACGGGTTTCCGCTTCTTTCAGTGCGGCGGCGGTTCCGCTGACCGCCAGCTGCTTCGGCGAATTGATGTTTGCCGCGTACAGATCCTTAAGGCCCGCCGCGCTCCACTGGGCGATCAGGTCTTCTACCTGCCCTGGGGGCAGCCCGATGACCGCCGCCATTCCAGGCGCAGCCGAAGGATCGCCGCCCGCAGCCTCCCGAAGCCGGTCGGCGGACTGCTGCATCACGATGCCGCGCGCCTTTACCAGCCGCAGACAATCTTCCGCGCTGATCACCCCGGCGCAGACCAGGGCGGCGTATTCGCCAAGGCTGAAACCGGCGCAGGCGACGGGGCTGTAGCCCTGCTCCGCCAAGAAAGCCGCTGCTGCAAGGTTTGCCAGCGTTACCGTGGGCTGCGAAACATCGGTCCGTTTCAGCGTATCGGCATCCGAATCGCGCAGCAGCGCTTCGGCGTCCTGTTCAAAAATCGCCGAGGCTGCGGCGAACAGTTCTTTTACCGCCGCGCTGCCCACGCCCAAAAAATCCAGGGCCATTCCCTGATACTGCGCGCCCTGTCCGGGGAACAGGTATACAACTTCGTTTTTCATAATACTCCCAATTACCAGATAATGATATTTCCGCCATAGGTAAGGCCGCCGCCAAAACCGATGGTCATGATAATGTCGCCCCTGTTGAGCTTCCCGCTCCGGTTCATCTCGTCCAGGGCGATGGGGATCGAAGCCGCCGACGTGTTGGCGTATTCTTCTATATTAAGGTAGAATTTTTCTTCGGCGATTTTCAAGCGTCTTCTTGCCGCCTGCACGATCCGCGCGTTCGCCTGATGGGGGATGATTATGGCAAGGTCGTCGGCGGTAAGGCTTTCGGCCTGCATCAGGGCGGCGGCGGTGTCGGTTACGGCTTTGACGGCAAAGTTGTACACTTCCTGGCCGTTCATCTCGACGCAGACGCCGTTTTCGATGGTTTCGCCCTTTTTGAATGGGTAGCGCGTTCCCCCCCGTCGGAACAGCAGGCTTTCGCCGCCGGAGCCGTCCGCCGCCAATATGGTCCGCACCAGCCCGCGCCGCTGCGGCCCCTCGGCGGGAGCGCCGGTCAATTCCGCCACGACCGCCCCCGCGCCGTCCCCAAAGAGGACGCAGGAACCCCGATCGTTCCAGTCCAGCACCCTGGTCAGAACCTCCGCCCCGATAACGAGGGCGCGTTTGCGACCCCTGCCCAGGCTCAATAGGCCCGCCGCCGTTTCCAGGCCGTAAATAAAGCCCGTGCAGCCGGCCGTTATGTCCATAGCCCCGGCTTTTTCCGCTCCCAGCTTGTGCTGCACTATGCAGGCAGTGGACGGAGTGCCGATAAAGTCTGCCGTAGCGGTCCCCAGGATGATCATATCGATGCTTTTTGCCGCTTCAGCGGCGGCCAAGTCCCGATCCGCGGTATTTTGGGCGTCTCCGGTAAAGCCGGCCGCCATTGCCAGGGCGTTTTTCGCCGCTTCAAGGGCCAAATCGCTGGTTGCCGTGCCGTCGTCGGCGATGTGGCGGTTGCCAATCCCCGTATGGGAGCGGATCCATTCGTCGCTGGTGTCAAGCCGGGCCGATAAATCGCTGTTGCTGACCTTCCGGGGAGGCACTGCTCTGCCTGTTCCAATAATCTCAATTGCCATCGTTTGTCTTCCATGACAAAATTTTAATTTTTGTCATTCTCCTAATATAACATATTTCCTGATTTTGTCAACCACCAAGATACTTTTTTGACCCCTGGATAAAAATTCGGTTGCAAGTAGGGTATCCTCCTCACACCAGCTGAATTCCCAGAATCCCCGGTATGCTGCGGATATTCTTCATAACCGGTTTCAGGTCGTCGGCATCGACAAGCTGGATGGTAAAATAGCCGGTGAGCCTGTTCGCCCCGGCCTTTTTTGAAGCGGCGGTTTCCTCAAGGCGGCCTTCAATGAGATGTCCCTGCCGGCGGCGGATCGCCCCCTCGATTTCCGAAAATAAATTTGCCGTGTGCTTCGCGTCGATCCTGAAGTGCCTGACCATGGACGATTCTGAGTTTTCCCATTCCGCTTCGATTTTCCGCTCGTCAAACTCGGGGATGTTTTCAAGGTTCGTGCAGTTTTTCCGGTGGATGATGATCCCCCTTCCCCGCGACACATAGCCGGTGATCGAATCGCCGGGGAGCGGATTGCAGCAGCGGGCGAAACGTACCATCAGGTTTTTTTCGTCGTCGACGCGGACCTGCAGGGCGGAGCTGAGGGGACGTGTGACCCTCTGCACATAACTTTCATTGGCGGGGACGCTTTCGGCGGCGGCTGGTGCGGCCGGGGCTGCTTCCGCAGGGGGCTTCTTTTTCTCGGCTTTTTCGCGTGACAGGGATTCGTCGTTTTGCTCCAGCCACGATTTTATTTTGCTCCGCGCCCGGTGGCTTTTGGTCGTTTGCAGCCAGTTCAGATGGGGATGCGCCGAGGGGCTGGTGAGTATCTCCACCACCTGGGTATTTTTCAGTTCCGAGCTTAACGGGATGATCGATCCGTTGGCCTTCGCGCCGATACAGTGCCCGCCGACTGCCGAATGTATGTGGTAGGCAAAGTCGATGGGAGTCGCCCCCGCCGGAAGTTTTATCACCTTGCCCTGCGGTGTAAAAACATAAATAAAATTGTTAAGAATCTCTTTTTTGATTTCTTCCAGCCATGAACTTCCGTCCTGCTCGTTCTGTTTCCACCACTTCATGCGGTTGACGACATCAATGTCCTGCGGCCGCACCATGTCGCGCGAGGAGCCTTTTTTGTACAGCCAGTGGCTGGCGACGCCGTTCTCGGCGATCTCGTGCATTTCCCGCGTGCGGATCTGTACTTCCAGCAGCCGCTCGATCCCGCCGTCGTCTGCCGTTACCGAGGTATGCAGGCTCTGGTAGCCGTTTGGCTTTGGCCTGGCGATGTAGTCCCTGAAAACGCCGCAGGGTTTCCAGAGCCGGTGCACGATGCCCAATAGCGTATAACAGTTTTCAACGCTGTCGCAGATTATCCGTATGCCGGACAGGTCGTAGATCTCGGCGGCGCTTTTGCCCCGTTTACGCATCTTCATGTACACCGAGTAAAAATGTTTGGCGCGGCTGTGCACATCGGCGCTTATCCCCGCCGCTTCCATCTCAATGGCGATGGTTTTTTGGACGCGATCCAGAAATTCGCTTCGGCGTTCCCTTGTAGCGGAAACCATGTCTTTGATCTGCTGATAGGCTTCACGGTTGAGGTACTTGAGGGATAGGTCTTCCATCTCGTCCTTGAGCCATGCGATGCCCAGCCGGTCGGCCAGGGGCGCGTAAATGTCCAGACATTCCCTCGCGGTCTTTTTCCGGATTTCGCCGTCAGAAGTTTCTCTGCCGCGCAGAACGTAGAGTTTTTCTGCCAGCTTGATGATGATAACCCTGATGTCATCGGTGAGGGCAAATATCATGTTCCTGATGTTCTGCGCTTCCCTGATCGTTTTATTGTTCAGCGGCAGGCGTTCGATGTGAGCAGCCCCGTTTACCAGACGTTCCACCCCGGGACCGAGTTGTGCGCCGACGCCTTCTTCCGGGGGATCATGCGGCGGTTGACGGCAGATGATCCGCGCGGCTGCGGCGGCATCCTCGTCTAGACCGAGATCGATCAGGATGGAGTCAAGATCGTTGTTCATGTTTTACATTATATACGTATAGAGGCATTAAGCGAATGAGCACGAATGTATTTTCCCCCAATGACCCGCTCGCTGCCGGACAGGTCGTTATAGGTTTGTACATCAGAAAAACCGTTTTCTTCAAACAGGCTTTTGATGCGCCTCATCTGCCGGGGATCCGCCTCCAGCAGCAGCGCGCCTCCCGGACAGAGAAACTTTGGCGCATCCGCGATGATCCTTCTGATTATGTCCAGTCCGCCTGAGCCGCCGTCCAGTGCGATAACCGGCTCGGCGCGGACCTCGGCCGAAAGCCCCGCAATTTCCGCCGTGGGAATGTAGGGGGGATTGCTTGCGATAACGGTGAACAGTGGGGGGGAAAGAGGTAGGAAGTAGGAAGTAGGAGGTAGGAGGTGTTGTTTGTTATCTGTGTTTGGAAGTGCTTCAAAAAGATCGCCGTGGCAGAAGTGTATTGTTCCCTGCGGCAACAAACGGCTGGCGTTGGCTTTGGCTACTTCGAGGGCTTCGGCGGAAATGTCGGATGCCCACACTTCAAGTTCAGGCATGGTGTGTTTCAGCGCGATAGCCACCGCGCCCGACCCTGTGCAC
>WRJO01000071.1 GCA_009778545.1 Treponema sp.
ATAAACGAGAAGGAGCGCAAACCGTCAATGCGGTTTTCAGTACCTGCTTTTATCACATTTCCTCCCTGCATCGGCTCAGTCGCTGATTAAAAAAAGGTTAGGCGAACGAAAGTATATGCCGGCATCGAAGGGGCGCATGAGGCTGCTCATCGACGAATTGGTAACGATGGTTCTGATGATTCGCGCCGAAAGGTCGGAGGACGGCACCACTTCAAGGCCGGGGACTCCGGAGAGCAGGTCGGGAAGGCAGCACACGGTGTCCGTTACCAGAATCCGTTTGAGCGAGCCGTCTGCGGCAAGGGCGGCAATCCGCTCCGCCGCCGGGGGCGAAAACAATGCATGTACGGTAATTATGTTGATCTCGGCGGGCTCAAGGGGAACAAGGGCCTTGATGAGGGTTTCCACCGAACCGGCGGTGTCTACCATGTCGTCGACAATCCAGAGTATCTTGTCCTTGACCGGTTCCGCGGTAAGAATGTTAATCGATTCTACGGTATTGAGCCGCGAATAATCACGCTGCTTGTGGGCGACTACCAGCGGTGCGCCAAAGGCGTTGGCAAAAGTACGGGCGAGTTTTTCGCTGCCCGCATCCACCGAACAAAAGGCCCAATTTGAACGGACTTCGTTTTCCAGCCTGCCGAGGCTTTGGATATAGTGATCGCAGAGGTACAGTTGCAGCAATGTCAGGGCGGGTATGTCGTCAAAGTCGCAGAACGTCGGGTCGACCATCGACTTAGATTTGTCCGAGTGAAGCTGGTAGGTAACGATGTGCTGCACGCCGAGCGAGACAAGGGTTTTTACATGGACCCACAGGCCGACCGAACTGCGGCGCGCCGTGCGATCCGAGCGCGAGCTTGAGACGAACGGCTCGAATACGATGATCTTTGCAGCCTGGGAACGCTTCAGCGCGTCAACCGCGTGGTACAGCTCGATCTTCGCCTCTTCCACGCCGATACCCGCTTCGTTGCGGGCGCAGGACGCAAAGATGATCACGTCCTTTCCCCGTATTGAGGAATTGACAACCACTTCCATCTCGCCGTCGGCAAAGCGGTCGGTCCGCAGCAGGTCCACGCCGTCAAAGTCTTCGGTGTAACCGGCAAAACTGGGAAACCTTGCCAGTTGTTCCACCACCCGGGCGGCGTAGTTCTTCATCGACCGGGTAGCGCATACCACAAAATCGTTCATCGTTTTCATTGTAACGCGGAATTAGCCGGAATTACCAGTGCCATTTCAATGCTTTTATGGTATTCTGGTGACATTGAAACCGCTGGACATACTTTTTGAAGACGATTGCTGCATTGTCATAAACAAACCGGCGGGCCTTGCCGTGCAGGGCGGGAAGGGGATAGGAGCAAGCCTGGACAGCATCCTTGCCGAACGCTATCCGCAGCGCCCCCTGTTGGTACACCGCCTTGACCGGGACACCTCCGGCGCAATCCTCGTTGCCAAAACCAAGCCCGCCGCCGCCTGGTTTTCAAGAGAGTGGGGACAGGGGGTGCGGCATTGCCGCATTGGGGACTGGGGACTGGGGAGTAATGTAATTTCCAAGCGATATATTGCAATCTGCTGCGGCAGGCCGGAAAAGGCAGAGGGGACTATCAGCCTCGACCTGGACATTCGCGGCGCGGTAAAAAAATCCGCGACCCGCTACCGGCTGCTCGAAAGCTATCGCGGCGGGGAAGAACATTTTTCCATGCTGGAACTGGAACTGGGAACGGGCAGGATGCACCAGATTCGCCGCCACCTTGCGCTGTCAGGAATGCCCATCCCCGGCGACGACAAGTACGGCGACTTTAGCCTTAACCGCCGCCTGCGAAAAACGGCGCAGCTCCGCCGGCTGCTGCTGCATTCGTCGCGGCTTGCAATCCCCGCGATGCCCGATGGTTCCCGGCTTGATGTTTCCGCGCCTCTGCCGGAATATTTCGAGGGGTTCGTTGGGCAATTAATAAAGATCAACGAATGAACGCGAATGAATGCGAATGAATGTGAATGAATGTGCCAGTATTCTCACGCAAAGGCGCAGAGGACGTAATTGACAAATACCTCACGCAGAGGCGCAGAGGCGCAGAGGACGCGGAGATAGGGGCGTGGTTTGTTGATTCCGCGATTCCTCCTATTCTATCGCGCCAATAATAGCGGCATGGCTGCTCCAATTTGCGGCGGTTTTGTACGCATCAACACTGCCCGCAGGAACCTTGATCGCAAGGCTTGCATGGGTGTAAGAGAATACCCTCGCTCCCAGCGTGGGCGGTGCTACCGCATGGCAAGTTACAAAGGCGAGGTTCGTGCAGCCGGAGAAAGCATCGTTGCTGATGGATTTTAGCCCTGTAGGCATGGTGATCTGCATAATCCCGCAACTGTTGAAGGTGTATTGACCGATGGAAGTAATCCCCGCAGGCAATTCAGTAATGGCAAGTTTGAAGCAGTTGTTGAAAGCTCTTTGGCCGATGGAAGTTAGCCCATCCGGCAGTTTAGTTAATGCGAGTTCATAACAGTCGGAGAAGGCGCTGTCCCCAATGGAAATAAGATCATTCGGCAGTACAGTAAGGGTTAGGTTGGCGCAGTTGTAAAATGCGCTGTTGCCGATGGAAATAAGCCTCTCCGGCAGGGATGCCAGTGCAAGTTCGTAGCAAGTGTCAAAGGCATTATTTCCGATGGTAGTAATCCCCGCCGGCAGGGATGTCAGTGCAAGTACATGGCAGTTGTAGAAGGCCCTTTCGCCGATGGAAGTAATCCCCACCGGCAGGGACGTCAGTGCAAGTTCATAGCAGTTGTAGAAGGCCCTTTTGCCAACGGAGGTAATCCCTGCCGGTAATGTGATCTGCGCGAGTTTTCTGCATTCTTCAAAGATGCTATCGCTGAGGGAAGTAAGCCCCGTTTGCAGGACGACCTGCTCAAGGTTCCTGCATCCCCAAAAGGCGGCTTCACCAATGGATGCAAGCCCCGCCGGCAGAGTGATTTGCTTGAGTCCCGTGCAGCTTTGGAATGCCCTTTCGCCGATGGAAGTAAGCCCCGTCTGCAGGGTTATCTGCTCAAGGCTTGTGCAGGCTTCAAAAACGTTATCGCCGATGGAGACAACCCCCGCCGGTATGGTGATCTTGGTGAGGCTCGTGCAGCCATGGAAGGCATGTTCGCCGATGGAAGTAAGCCCCGCCGGTAATTCGGACAGGGCTATACTCTCGCAGTAGGCGAATGTCCAATCGCCGATGGTGGTAAGCCCCGCCGGCAGTTTAGTTAATGTGAGTTCAGAGCAGTTGGAGAATGCCCCATCACCGATGGATGTAAGCTTTGCCGGCAGTTCGGTCAGTGCTAGACCCGAGCAGCCTGAAAAGGCATATTCGCCGATGGAAGTTAGTCCTTCCGGCAGTTCGGTCAATATAAGGCTCATATAGCAATTGTAGAAGGCATAATCTCCGATGGATGTAATCCCCGTAGGCAGTTCTTTCAAGGCGAGGAACCTACAATAGTTAAAGGTGTGTTCGCCGATGGAAGTAAGCCCTGCGGGCAGTTTGGTTAATGCGAGGCTACTGCAGTTGTAGAAAGCGCCGTCTCCAATGGAAGTTAACCCTTCCGGCAGTTCGGTCAGTGCTAGACCCGAGCAGCCTGAAAAAGCATATTCGCCGATGGAAGCAAGCTCCTCGGGCAGTTCGGTCAGTGTGGTGATTCTCCAGCAGTCGTAGAAGGCGTAATCTCCGATGGAAGTGAGCCCCATCGGCAGTTTAGTTAGTACGAGTTCTGAGCAGTCATAGAAGGCGTAATCGCCGATGGAAGTAATCCCCGCAGGCAATTCGGTCAATGCAAAGCTCAGGAAGGTGAAGGCGAAGCTGCCAATGGATTTTAGCCCTTTCCCGCTGAAAGATTTTAACACATAAAAATTTTCAAATGCTGCCAGAAAGTAATCACCTATCCTGCCTGGCCCATCTGCTATGCTTGCCGCAATATCGGGCAGGTCAATTCCGACAATTTTATTCTTGCCTGTTGCAACAGTGTAATCGGGATTGAAGTCTGTTCCAGCCATGGTGCAGTCAGAGAGGTCAAGGTTCAAGAATTTATTCGCATCGCCAATAACGCCGAGCAACTGCTGCCAGCCGCTGTTTGCCTGGGTCATGATGCCCAAATCTATCCGTACGGGAAGCTGGATGGGGTCAATGGCGCTCCCCCCTCCGGCAGCGGTACTCAAGTAGGTGGCCAGACCGGCAACGCTTTTATTGAGCGCGTCAATGGGGCGGGTTTCTTTGTGCGCCGGTTCATGAGTGCAGGTTCCTGTTTCTTCGCCATCCTCTGTAAGAGTTGGCAGAGTTTTTACAACCCAATCAGCGTAGTGGTGCCCCAGCGCCGGAATAACCTCGTCATCAAGGAGCGCGTGGTCTCTGTTACAGCGTAATTCTCTTAAGCCGTCTTCCGTACAGGTTGCCTTTCTCTCTTCATGCCACGAACCGTGATCGTGGCCGAGCGCCGGGATAACTTCGCCTTCCCGTTCTTCGCCGCAGCGTTCGCACTTAATCTTTCCGCTGCCCGGAGCGGTGCAGGTAGGCGCCGTTCCCGATATGGTTTTCCAGTCGTGCGCGCTGTCATCTATGGGGATGGGACGCGTCGCAACATGGTCATGGTCGTGGGTGCAGACTCCCTCTTCCTCGCCTTCCTCATCACAGGTAGCGTCCAGGATTGCTTCCCATATATAGTTGTGTCCGAGCATGGGGATGGCATCGTTTTCATGTTTTTCGTTACAGAGTTTGCACTCTTTTGATCCTTCGCCGTCTTCTTCGCAAGTTGGTTCAATTTCCACAACCCATTCGCTCCAATCGTGCGCGTCCGGGTCTATTTCTATGGTGCGGGTATCGATATGCGCAGCGTTAAGCGAGCATACCCTGGTTTCTACGCCCTCTGCGATACAGGTGGGATCGGTTGTTACCTCCCAGTCGCCCCATTGATGGATGTGGGTGTTGTCGCTGCCGTCCGGGCAGGCGGTAAACGCCAGAGCAAGAATACCCATAGCGGTGAAAAGTCCCAATGTCCGCATAATCAATCTGTTCGGTTTCATAAATATTCCTCCTGTCGCATTAATCGTAATATACCATGGGCAGGTAGTGTCGGCAAGGGGGATGCATTGCCTTGACACACTTGCCGTATTTTCCCATTATGCAGATGTATGGATTTCCCGGGGTTCAACACCCAATACCTGGAAAGGCTGAGTACCGATGAGCTAATCGTTCTTGCGGAAAAGAACGGCCTGGACATCCCCTCAGACCTTGAGCGGGTTTTTATTATCGAAGAACTTTTGTACCTTGACCGGGATGGAATTGCCGGGGCAGAAGAAACCGGGGAGCATACGCTGCTGCTCAAACAGTACCCCGCTTCAATTATTAAGGTACTGGTGCGCGATCCGCTCTGGGCTTTTGTTTTTTGGGAGATAAAGGGGCAAAGCCAAAACGACGATTACTGTTTAAGGGTTATTCCGTTTAAGGAAGACGGCGTTAGCCCCGATATGGCGGGATCTTTTACCGTGGCTGTCGGTGCGGACGACAGTTCCTGGTATCTCGGATTTCCACCCGATAAAGGCTGCCTGTTTACCGTTGAGTTGTGCGTTTCCCGGGAGGAAGGGTGCCTTGTACTGGCAAGCTCCCATCCGTTTAAAATGCCCCGGCTGATCAAACCAAAGCATGACGGCGACGGAGAATTGCAGGCGGTGTACCGTAATCCCATGGCGCAGCTGTCCGGGGTTGAACGCTTTCCCCTGCTGCGAAGTATGGACCGCCTGCTGCGGTCGAAAAGGGGCATATAGGCTGACGGTATGGACGGCAAGTACGCTATCTCCCTTGTGCTGAACGCACACCTTCCCTATTTAAGGAAATTTACCGCTCCGCCTCGGCGTTCTGCGGGTGTGCAGGAATCGCCCGCCTCCGGCGAGCATGCGCAGGCTGCCGGAGAATGTTTCCCGCTGGATGACGATCGGAGCGGCGATTTTGCCGATTTCCATGCCGGCAGCGGCGGGCTTGCACCTGATACAGCCGAGGAAAGCTGGTTCTTTGAATCCCTCTCGGAAACCTGGCTGCCGCTTCTTGAGGTTTTTGACCGGCTGGAAGGGGATCATGTCCCTTTCCGTGTGGGTATTTCCATTTCCCCCATTTTCGCCCAGATGCTGTGCGATGATCTTCTTTTGGAAAAATACACCGCCTTTCTCGATCACCAGATTGATTTTGGCAGGCAGGAAATGGAACGGCTAAAGGACGACGACGAATTATGCCGGCTTGCCCAGAGTTATTTTGACCGGGCTGTGGAAAGGCGTACCGCGTTTGCCGTTCGCTACGACGGCAGCATTACCAAAGCCCTGGACGCTTACCGGCGCAAGGGAAAGGTCGAGTTTCTGGCGACAACCGCCACACATTCCTTTCTTCCGTTCCTCTGCGATTACCCCGAATCGGTGCAGGCGCAGATGGAGTCGGCGCTTGCGTATTACCGTTATTCGCTTGGCATTTATCCCCAGGGTTTCTGGCTGCCCGAACTGGGCTGGACAAAGGAACTGGAACCGTATCTCTGTTCGTACGGCTTCAACTACACCATCGCCGACAGCCACGGCTTTATTTTCGGCAATCCTCCCCCCGTGCGGGGAACCTTTTACCCTGTTAAAACGCCGCAGGGTTTGTTTGTGCTTGCCCGCGATTTTAACGCTTCTTCCGACATTGCCATGATGCAGAAGGACGGATGCTTTAGGGACAATAGCCGCGACATCGGCTACGAATTGCCGCCGCAGATGCTGGGAATGTTCCTGGCACGGAACGGCGCGCGGATAGGCACGGGCTACCAATACTGGAATGCGGCCGGCGGCCGGTACGATAGCGATGCGGCGGGGGCTGCCTCGGCGGAGTATGCGCGGGTATTTCTGGAAAATTGTTTCGGACGGCTTGCGGAAGCGGCGAAATACATGGAGGAAATTCCCCTCAGCCTATGCGCCTTTAACGCCGACAGTTTTGGCCGCCATTGGCATGAGGGCCCGCAGTTTCTCGAATCCATGTTCAGGCTTGCCGCAGGCTACCGGGAGATTCAATTTATGACACCGTCGGAATATCTGTGCCATCAGCAGATTTCCGCTTTCGAAAAATCTATCCCCGAATTTTCTTCATGGGGCGACAACGGCTATGCCGAGGTCTGGCTTGATTCGTCGAGCGACTGGATTTACCGCTGCCTAAACCGTTCAATCGATCGCATGGTTGAGCTTGCCGAGCGCTTTTCAGAGAACAGCGGACTAAAGGAGCGCGCGTTAAACCAGGCGGCCCGCGAAATACTTCTCGCGCAGGCATCGGACTGGCCCGAATTGCTGTACCGGCAAAAATGCACCGAGTACGCCAAATTTCAAATCGAAAATTCCCTTCAGAATTTCACCACGATTTACGAAGCCCTTGGCTCAAGCCATATCAGCACCGAGTGGCTGACCAGCCTGGAACGCCAGCACAATGTCTTCCCCAATATTAATTACCGTGTTTTCAGAAGGAAGCGGTAATGCACAGAATACCGATAAACCCGGTTATCGTACTGTTCGTCCTTTTAACAGTTTTTTTAACGCTGGGTTTAATCGCTGTCCTCTGCCGTTTATTGATCGCTCGGTCGCGGGGAGCCGCCCCCTTCAATGCGGACGGACGGAAAAGCGAAAGGCGAAAGATACGCATCAACAGAATGAGGCGGTACGGCCCGGGGCTGAGCTTCAAGCTGGCTTCTTTTACCATAGCGCTGTCGATTCTGGTTATTGTTATGGTTTCGGTCCCCCTGTTCTATATGATGGTCAGGAGCCAGCAGGAAACCATGATGAAGGGCCTGTGGGATCGCTGCACGGTATTCCTCGACGGAATAGCCAACAGCGTCCGCGTTTACCTGCCGATGGGAAACACCATGCAGCTTAACATGCTTCCGTCGCAGATAGATTCCATACCCGAGGCGCGCTACCTTACCATCACCGGAATTCAGCCGGGAACGCCGACTTACGAGGATATCGTCTGGGCAAGCAACGATCCGGACATCCTCCTTAAAATAAACACACCCGAATTGCAGCCAGGCATATCGCGCCTCAGCGATTTTCTCAGCCACCGCATTGAATCGATACGCGCCGGCATGGACAGCGCTGCCGGAGCGCAGATTGGGCAGCTTTCGCAGAGTATCAACGAACTGACACTGGAAGCGGTATTGCTCAGCCAAACCCCGAACCCCGATCTGCTGAACCAGCTTGCCGATATTGAAACGGTGATTCGCTCTATGGAAGGAATAATCAACCAGACATTCCAGGATTTAACCAGGGTTCCGGGTTCCGAACCCGAGTATGTTTTAAACTATACGGCAGACGGAAACCGCCGGTTTGTTTTCTTCAAGCCAATACTGTACCGACAGGGCCTTGCGGTCAATTATTTTATCGGGCTTATTCGCCTTGAAGTGTCGATCGAGTCGATCATCGAGCAGTCCAAAAAAGCCGAAACTCTGCTCTTGCGGACCATTTTTCTGATCGCCTTTGCCGCGCTGGTTTTGGGAGTAATCGGCGCGTTTGTGCTGTCGTCGCTGATAATTCGCCCCATACGGAAACTGATGCGGCATGTCGAAGTAATCCGCGATACCGACGATATGGAAAGGCTCGCCAACGTAAACATATCCATTACCAGCCGCGACGAGATTGCCGTTCTGGGCGATACGATAAACGAAATGACCCACGGCCTTATCGAAGCCGCAGCCACTGCTTCTGACCTGTCTGTCGGCAGGGAAATACAGAAGAAATTCCTTCCGCTGGATCTGGACAAAAACGGCAGCAAGATCAGTTCCGGTTACAGGGAAACCAAAAACGCCGTTTTCTTCGGCTATTACGACGGGGCAAAGGGAATCTCCGGCGACTATTTCGATTACCGGGAACTTAACGAGCGGTATTACGCGATAATCAAATGCGACGTTGCGGGCAAGGGCATTCCCGCTGCGCTGCTTATGATCCAGGTAGCGACCATGTTTCTCAACTATTTCAGAAACTGGAAGCCGTCGCTCACGGGAATGCACATTGAAGAAATTGTGTATCAGATTAACGGTTTTTTGGAAACGCTCGGTTTTAAGGATCGGTTTGCCGCCTTTGCCCTTTGCCTTTTCGATTCCGAAACGGGCGACCTGCACTTCTGCAACGCGGGAGACAACATTATTCATATCTGCGATACATCCGAAAAAATTCTCAAATCCATTATTCTGCCTTCAACGCCCGCCGCCGGCGCGCTGCCCAACAGCATGATAGAATTAAAGGGCGGCTACCAGGTACAGACCATAACCCTCGATCACGGCGACATCCTCCTGCTCTACACCGACGGCATTGAAGAAGCAAAACGGAGCTTCCGCGACCTTGCGTACAGGGAAATTATCTGTACGGAAGGCGGCGAAGGCGCTATTCACGGCAATCATATGGCGGGTGAATGGGGCGAGGAAATGGGATCGCAGCGGGTGAACGATATTATCAACGCCGTACTGAACCGGGGAACATACAGTCTCTTCAAGTGGCACAACCCGGAAGGGGAGCGCGAACTTGTTTTTGATTATTCCCTCTGCGAAGGCAAGGTCGACGAGGTTATCATGGCGCTTATCGCAGCAGAAAAAATATTCCGCTGCCGCCGCGATCCCCTGGCATCCGAAGACGATTGCGTGCTGGTGGATAAAAAAACCGATGCGTTTCTGAAAAAGCATTTCCTTCAATATTCGGGCTACTGTTCCCGTACACGCAAATATCCTGACAATGACGCATATATGTACTACACTTATCTGATGGAAGATGAACAATACGACGACTTGACTATTCTAGGAATTAAAAGAAGATAAGGAGCAATTATGGAAAAGACGTTCAGCGAAAAAATGATGGATCTGCTGGATCAGGGAGTGGCAGCGTCAAAGGAATTCGCCATCAAGGCCGGCGCCAAGGCCCAGGATATTGGCGAGCGGGGCATTCTTATGGTGGAAATAAAGCAGCTTGAAAACAAGGCTAAAAAGATGCTTGGCCAACTGGGAAACGAGGTTTACCGGGCTTTTGTCGAACACAACCAGGAAACGCTCGATCGTAATGCACCGGAAGTTCAGACAATCATTAAAGAACTTTCAGATGTACGCGATGCCCTGGAACAAAAGGAAACCGAGCTAAAAACCCGCCGTTGAATTGTATTAATATTCCTCACACAAAGGCACAGAAGCACAGGGGAAGGCAGGATATAAAAACCCGAATCTTTTTCCGTGCCTTTGTGCCTCTGTGCTGAATATTAGAGATTTAACGCCCGAAAAAAAAGATTTTTTTTTCGGGAAGTGCTTGACAAGGTTTTAAAAAAAAGGGCAAACTTGCAAGACACGCCTAAAAAAGGCGTGGCGGCGGCAGGAATGCGGCCGCAGGGATATTTGGCAAAAAGCCCGTTCTTTCGGGGGCGGGCAATAGGGAAGGGGAGAGGTGCTAAAACCCTAAAGGGTTTTAGCTCGGAGTTTCAAACATGTTTTGAAACTCCAGGGAAGGCAGCGCCGGGAAGCCGGCGGTGCCGAAAGCAGAAGCAGCGTCTGGCCACTTGTTCCAAGTGGCCGGACAAAGCCGAGCGTACGTTTTTGAATTGCGTGTTTCGTCATGCGAGACACACCCTGTCTGCCAGGCAGGGAGGCCGGAGCCCCCCCGGGCTTCGGCCGTATCGAAGTGGTAATCTAGCCGGCTTCGGCCGGATAGAATCAATATCATGGAGAGTTTGATCCTGGCTCAGAACGAACGCTGGCGGCGCGTCTTAAGCATGCAAGTCGAGCGGTAAGCATCAGCAATGGTGAATAGAGCGGCGGACTGGTGAGTAACGCGTGGGCGACCAACCCTGGGGATGGGGACAGCCGCTGGAAACAGCGGGTAATACCGAATACGTTCGGCCACTTGCGAGTGGCCGAAGAAAGGGGCTACGGCCCCGCCCCGGGACGGGCCCGCGTCCCATTAGCTAGTTGGGGAGGTAAGAGCTTCCCAAGGCGAAGATGGGTAGCCGGCCTGAGAGGGCGAACGGCCACACTGGGACTGAGATACGGCCCAGACTCCTACGGGAGGCAGCAGCTAAGAATATTCCGCAATGGGCGAAAGCCTGACGGAGCGACGCCGCGTGGACGAGGAAGGCCGAAAGGTTGTAAAGTTCTTTTGCAGGCGAAGAAGAATGCCGGGAGGGAATGCCCGGCAGGTGACGCCGGCCTGCGAACAAGCCCCGGCTAATTACGTGCCAGCAGCCGCGGTAACACGTAAGGGGCGAGCGTTGTTCGGAATTATTGGGCGTAAAGGGCGCGTAGGC
>WRJO01000072.1 GCA_009778545.1 Treponema sp.
GGCCAGTCCGCAAGGAGGACCTATGCGTCGATACGAGCTGACGGTCATCTTCCCCGTGGAAGAAGACCAGCACACAGCGGGGCGGCAGCAATTGCTGAACGACCTCGCTGCCAACGGAGTCGAGATCGAGAAAACCGATGAAACCGGCGATCGCGATCTTGCCTATGAAATCAAAAAGAGAAAACGGGGCAAATACGTTCTGCTCACCGTCAAATCCGATCCGTCAAAGATTGCGATTCTTGACCGCGTGTTCAAGCTCAACGCCAACCTTCTCAAATACCTCTTTGTGAGGATGGAGGAGTAGGCATGGTAGATGTAAACCGCGTTGTGCTAATCGGCAGGCTGACCAGGGATGCCGAGCTGAAGTCGATAGCGAGCGGGCAGGCGGTAACGAAATTTTCCATTGCCGTAAACCGCCGCAAAAAAAACGGCGACCAGTGGGAAGACGAGCCGAATTTCTTCGATATCGTTGTCTGGGGCAGGCAGGGCGAGTCCCTGCACCAGTACCTGCTCAAGGGAAAGATGGTCTGCGTGGACGGCGAGCTTCGCCAGGATCGCTGGCAGCAGGACGGGCAGAACCGTTCCAAGGTCGAGGTTGTGGCAAGCTACCTCCAGCTTCTGGGGGGCAACCCCGGCGGCGGCGGAGGAGGATCGGGCGGCTCGTATGGCAATTCGGGCGGCAGCCGCAATTCGGCACCGAGGGGCGGCGATCATGTCCCGGCAGAGGACAGCTTTGCCGACGACATTCCATTTTAATATCCAAGGAGAGTTCACTAATGTCTGATGAAAAATATATGGACGGCGAGCGTCCCTACCGGCGGGACCGGGGGATGGACGGCCAGATGGACGGGCGCGACGGCGACGACAAAATGGGCCGGGGCGGCAAAGGCGGCAAAGCTTTCTTTAAAAAGAAGGTGTGCAGGTTCTGCGTCCAGAAGCTCAAAATCGACTACAAAGACGCGGATACGCTCCGCCGCTTTATCACCGAGCGGGGAAAGATACTTCCCCGGCGGATAACGGGAACCTGCGCGAAGCACCAGCGCGCTTTGGCGGCTGCCATCAAACAGGCCCGGATCATCGCCCTGCTGCCGTTTGTGTCTGAATGAACAAGGCTGCGGCCCTGCCGCTGTCCAGAGAAACCGTTTCTGCCCTGGTTTGCGCCGGGATCTGCGTCGTGATGATGCGGCTGGGCCTGTTTCACTTCTTTTTCCTCCTGCCGCTGGGCTTCTGCCATGCCGCTTTCGGCGCGGCGGCTGCGTGGCTAGGCTTTGTTTTTGCGGCGCTTGGCAACGCCGTTCTGGCCGTGGGGATTTCCCTCCGTTCAGGGGCAGGCCTTGCCGGCGCTGTCTGGGACTCCCTGTATTTTGGGATTCTGGTCCTGGGCTTTACCTGGGTAATGGCGGGAAACCCCCCAACCATGCCCGCCGCGCCCCGCGTTCGTACCGCTTTCCGGTTTATCGCCGCCTCCGCCGCCGGGGCGGCTGTGTTTCTGGTGATGATATATTCGCTGGGCGGGGAAGAGGGTTTGTATTCTGTCCTCCGCTCCCCGATAGAGGCGGTTACGTCGATGTACATCGATTCTTCCGGGGCGGACGCGGCGCAGCGGTCATACATGGAGTACAACCTTACCCCGGACAGGCTCATCGACACGTTTTTAACGATTGCCCTGCGGGGCGGGTCGCTTATTACGGCGTTTTTTCTGTTCTTTTTCAGCAGGCAGGGGTCGTACATTATCGCAAGGCTTTTCAGGCTGCGGGGGGCGAAAAAAGACGGGGATTTGGAGGGTTTCTACGCCCCTCGGAAGGTGCTTTGGGTTCTTATCATCTGCCTTCCGGCGGTTGTTATTTTTAAAGCGATTTCGCTGGACGTTCTGGAGATTATCGCATGGAATGTACTGGTAATTTGCGCCGTAGTGTATCTCGCGCAGGGAGGCGGCATCGCGCTGTTTACCTTTACCCGCAGGCCGATGCCGGGAATTATGCGGCTGCTTATCGGCCTTTTGTCCGCCATTGTAGTATTCAGCCCCGGTCTGAACCTGCTGGCGGTTGGAGCATTAATCCTCCTGGGCATAGCCGAAAACTGGCTGCCCTTGAGGAAGAGGGATCAGGGATCGGGGATCGGGGACTAGGGTTGTTATTCGAAATACGGGCGATTTACACGGTGTGCTCTGATTATTCGAATAAAAAACCCAGTCCCTTGTCCCGAGTCCCCAGTCCCTAATTAATAACGGATCAGCTTCACTCCGGGGCTGAAAAGCGCGCGAAGCGCGTGTCCGTAACAACAGTTGCATTGGCGGCTGTAACACAAAACGTGAGGCCTTTTGGACAGGTCTCACAAAGGAGCTTGGTATGAAAGTTATTTTGAACAAGGATCTGGCGCCTCTCGGCGAAGAGGGGGACGTAAAGGATGTGGCAAAGGGCTACTTCCGGAATTATCTTTTCCCCAGGGGGATCGCCCTTCCGTACACGCCCCAGACGGTAAAACTCTTTGAGGCGCGGAAAGACGAAATTGAGGCGAAAAAAGCCCAGAAACGGCAGGATGCCCTTGGCCTGAAAGAACGAATCGAAAACTTCGAATTGTCGATTACCATGCCCGCAGGGGCAAACGGCAGACTCTACGGCGCGGTTACCAGCCACACGATTGCCGACGAACTTGCCGCGCAGGGCTTCCCCGTCGACCGCAAGCGGGTCGACCTTGCCGGGGTGAATATCAAGAATGTCGGCAAGTACAAGGCCGTTATCAGGCTGTACGAAAATTCCCAGGCAGAGATTCAGATCAATGTTATCGGGCAGGAGATAAAAACCGAAACCCCGCAGGCCCCGGCGCGTCCGGCCCGCCGCCGCAAGGAACCGGGCGAAGGCGTTCCGGCAGCGGATGCCGCAGCGAACGCAGGCGAACCGGCGGCGGAAACGGCAGCGGCGGATAGCGCAGCCACAGCGGCGGAGTCTGCGCCGGCGGCGGCGGAACCAGAGGCCCCAGCGGCGGAAGCTGCAGCGGCGGAAACAGCCGAAACGGCGCAGCCGGAACCGGCCGCAGTGCCTGCCGCAGAAGCCGGTGATGGTATTGCCGCTTCCGCCGAAGGCGCGGCTTCACCAGAAGGCGTTACCGAGCAGGGCGAGGCAGCGCTGACCTAGAAGACATGGCGAAGATACGGGACCAGACTCCTCCTCACGACGACGAGCTTGAACGACTAACCCTCGGCAGCCTGTTAAGCGATGAAGAGGCGGTAGACGCGGCAAAGCAGAACCACCTGAAAGAAGGCGATTTTTACTCAAGGGCCCATCAGCGGATCTATAACGCGATCAGCAGCCTGGACAACAACAATCTGCGTCCCGACATTCAGACCGTCATCCAGGAACTCAGGCAGAGCGGAAAACTCGACGAAGCGGGCGGCGCCGCGTATGTTTCATCGCTTACCTCGGTAATTCCGTCAAGCGCGAACATCGATTACTATGTGCAGTCCGTTCTCGATCATTCGCTGCGGCGGGCGCTGCTCCGCGTCGCTTCGGAAATCGGAGTCTCCGCCTACGACGAATCGAGGGAATCCTCCGAAATCCTCGATGATGTAGAAAAAAATATTTTCGGCCTGAGAGACGAGCGGCAGGCGTTTTCCTATAACCGCATAAAGGACGTGCTGCTTCCCACATTTAACAAAATCGAGGAAGTGTTTAAAACCAAAAAGCCGCTCACCGGAATATCAACCGGTTTTGAAAAGCTCGACGAAATGACCACTGGTTTTCAGCCTTCCAACTTCATCGTCATCGGCGCACGTCCCTCGATCGGCAAAACCGCCCTTGCCCTGAATATGGCCGCCCATATCGCATCAAAGGAACGCATACCCATCGCGTTCTTCTCTCTTGAACAGCCCGACATCGATCTTGCCCAGCGCCTCATCTCAAGCGCTGCGCAGGTAGACGGCAACAAGATGCGGAGCGGCTATTTATCCCTGGACGATTTTAAGAGGATACGCGACTCGCTGGGGGTGCTGTGCGAGATTCCGTTTTTCATTGTCGATGTGCCGAACATGAAGTTTTCCGATCTGCGCTCACAGGCACGCAAACTCCGCGCCAAGGAAGGGGTGGAGATCATCTTTGTCGATTATCTGGGCCTTATCGACTACGGCGACAATTCGCTTCCCCGCCATGAACAAATTTCGGTCATTTCCCGTTCGCTCAAGGGCCTTGCCCGCGAACTCAAGATACCCATCGTGGTGCTCTGCCAGCTAAACCGGGAAATGGAACGGACGGGGCACGGTCTGCCGCCCACCCTTGCCAACCTGCGGGATTCCGGCTCTATCGAACAGGACGCCGACCTGGTGATGTTCCTCCACCGCAGGCCGGAAAAGGGAAAAAAGGACGAGCAGGAGGAGAAGAAAACGCCGGGCGAGGGTTATCCAACGGAACTGCACATCGCCAAACAGAGGAACGGACCTATCGGGATGATCGATCTTATGCTCCAGGCGAAATTTACCCGCTTTGTCCCGGTAGAAAAGGAACATTAATCGGTGTATAATGACTGGTGAGAAAACCTAAAAACGGGAGGATGTATGGCACTGACAGACACGTACGATTTTGACCTGCTGAAAAACGAGGCGGAGCAGCTTGTCCTGCACGAACTGGAGATTCAGCTTGAAGCGCAGCAGGAGGAAATCTGCCGCTGCAACGAATGTATCGTTGACATGGCGGCTGTGGCCCTTAACACGGTAAAGCCTCTGTACCGTTTTTCCCTTTTGGGATCGCAGTACGCGGCGCAGGCGATGAACGAGCAGGCCTACGCGGACAGCGTCCAGCAGGCGGTTTCCCAGGCCATCGCCAAAGTCAGCGAAAACCCGGCGCACGATTAGTACTTTGTAATACTTAAAACTTTTCTCTGGATATATCACACAGAGGCACAGAGGCACAGAGTTTTAGTTGTATTTCGCAAGTATCGTGCTTTTCTCCGTGCCTTGGTGCCTCCGTGAGAGCAAATAGGGAAGCAATGTGTCCATTCAGATGATGCAGGATCACAGTGATTAGTCACCGGTTCCCTTGACATTATTTTTGTTTTTCGATAGCTTAGACCTATTATAAAGACCGGGCAGCCGGCAAGGAGAGAACTATGGCCCAGGCCAGTAAAAACAGCCGTACTTCGAGCGCGACGCAGAAGTTTTTTTGTTCCTGCGGGGGCGAAATCAAAATGAAAGCCCTCTTTGAGAGCGGTAAAGTCAAAAATGTCGCCGAATGCGAGAAATGCAAGCGGCTTGAACGCCGTCCATCAGACTTCAGTTAACGGGGGATACTTTGGCTAAGAAGATAAGTTCAGCGGAAAAACGGCACCGGCAAAGCGAAGAGCGGAGGATGCGGAACAAGATGGCGAAGAGCGCCGTTCGGACCAGTGTCAAGAAATTTGTCGCGCTTGCGCAGAAAAAAGATATGCCCGGATCGCAGGCCGCCCTGCAGGAAATGATCAAGAAGATCGACACGGCAGCGCGGAAAGGCATCATCAAAAAGAACGCGGCGGCGCGGAAAAAATCAAGAATGCAGCGATACTATAATTCCCTACAGGCCGCCAATTAGCACGGCCAGGCAGACATGGCGGCAAGGAAATACACCAAGGCCGATATCGTAGACGCCCTGTACGAAAAGACGGGGATGAACCGCCGTGAAATAAGCAAGCTGATAGACAACTTTATTGGCGAAATTAAAACAGCGCTGGTGCAGCGCAACATCATCGAACTCAGGGGCTTTGGCACCTTTGAGGTAAAGGTACGCAAGGCGCGGCCCAGGGCGCGCAATCCAAGAACCGGACAGACTATCTCGATTCGACCCCATGGCATCGTTACCTTTCGTTCCGGACGCGAGCTGAAACAGGATGTCTGGGTGATCGACGATGACGATACGGCAGCGCAAGAGTGAAAAGGATACTTTTCAACCTGGGACTGCTGGCCCTTGCCGTGCTGCTGTTTGCCGCCTCTTTCCCCAATCTGCTTTTTGCACACGGCGCTCCCTTTCTTGCATGGATAGCGTTTGTTCCTGTTTTTTTGCTGCTCTACCGGGTCAGCCTTCCCGCGTCGATCCTGTGGGGCGCGCTCTACGGTTTTGCCGCCTACGGGCTTTTTAACTATTGGCTCACTGCCTTTCATCCCCTTGCGGGGCTTATCGTCAACAGCATCTACTTGGTATACGCCGCAGCGCTTTTTTTCTTTCTCCGGCTGGCTGTCACCCTCTTTCCCCGGCGCGCCTATCTCATCCAGGCGCTCATCTGGCTTGCCTACGAGTATCTGCGCACATTGGGCTTTCTCGGCTATTCATACGGTATTTCCGGCTATTCCCAGTGGAAAATGATCCCCCTCATCCAGATTGCCGGCATTTTCGGCGTGTGGGGCGTCTCTGCGCTGGTAGTATTCCCCTCCGCCTGGCTAGCCACCGCTTTAAATTTGCCCGGAAAGGCTAATACATCACACGGAGGCACGGAGGCACAAAGAGAAGGAGGTAAGGATCGTAGTTCGGGCAACGGTAGCGCTTCCGAATTGCACCCCGAGAGTTCGAAGAACGATCCCTATTCCCCACTCCCCACTCCCCACTCCCTATCTACCCCCCTATCCCCCCTCTCCCCCCCCTCCGTGCCTCCGTGCCTCCGTGAGAGGTTCCTGGGAATACCGGGAAAATTACTGGCGTTTTTCATGGCGGAGAAAATTTCCGCTATTGCCTGGGCTGCGGCGTTGATTGCTGCGCTGTGCTACGGGTTTGCAGTCCCGGATTTTTCTTCCCAGCGGCAGGTGAATATCGCCCTTGTCCAGCATAACACCGATCCCTGGCTGCCTTCCAAAGCGCCGACGATAGCGCAGGCCAATGAGGAATACCGCAAGGACCTGGCGATTCTCAGGCGGCTTTCCGATGAGGCCCTGGCGGCGGAGCCAAAGCCGGACATGGTGGTCTGGTCGGAAACGGCCTTCGTCCCCAGGATATATTGGCACGAGACCTACCGTGACGATCAGTTTTCGTGGTCGCTGGTAAAGGAACTGCTGGACTATATGGCGGCGCAGGACGTTCCCTTCGTGATCGGCAACGACGACGCCCGCAAGGACCCGGCAAAGAACCCCAACAGCCGCGAAAACCACCGCGTCGATTACAACGCCGCGCTGCTCTATGAAAAGGGCAAACTTGCCGGCATGTACCGGAAACTCCACCTTGTCCCCTTTACCGAGCATTTTCCCTACAAGAAACGGTTTCCCGCCATTCACCGCGCCCTGGCGGATGCCGACACCCACTTTTGGGAAAAGGGAACCGAAGCCACGGTGTTTCGCGGGCCGGGCTTTTCCTTTTCCACGCCGATTTGCTTCGAGGACACATTCGGCTACCTTTCCCGGAAATTCGTGCAGAACGGCGCGGAAGTAATCGTCAACCTTTCCAACGATGCGTGGTCGGGCAGCCTGCCCGCGCAGAACCAGCACCTTGCGATGGCGGTTTTTCGCGCCGTGGAAAACAGGCGATCGCTGGTACGCGCAACGGCATCCGGCCAAACCTGCGGCATAGGCCCCAGCGGAAAAATAATCGCCTCGGCGAAGCCGTTTTCCGAAGCCTGGCTCACCGTTGCAATTCCCGTCATAACCGATCATACGACTGCCTATACCCGCCATGGCGACTGGCTGGGGGCCGTTTTTGCCGCTGCGGCAGCAATCATGTTGATTTTTGGCCTGAGTGCGTGTATACTGAGAAAAACCACTCAAAGAAGGCGAGTATGAATATCCAGAAAAAAATACTTATCGTTGATGACGACAAGGTTAACCTTGAATTCTTCCAGCTGATGCTTTCCAAACTCGGCTTTACCGTGGAGCAGGCAAATGACGGGCTTGAGGCGATGGGAAAACTCAAGAAATTCCACCCCGACCTGGTACTCCTTGACAATGTCATGCCCAGGATGTCCGGCTGGGAATTTACCAAGAATATAAAAGCCGATCCCAAATACCGGAATATCCCAATCATCATGTTTTCCGCCCTTGATGATGTAAAAGACAAACTTGCCGGTTTTGAGCTAGGCGTCGATGACTACATCACCAAGCCGTTTAATTTTGCAGAGGTGCTGGCGCGGATAAAGGCGGTGCTGCGCAACCGGGAGCTTTTTGCCCAGATCGCCGTGAGGGAGTCCCGCCTGAGCCTTGCCGAGGATCTGAACCGCGACATGAAGCTGATACTTTCGGATTTCGCAAAAAGCATTGACGATCTTGATTCCGCCGTCGCGCTGATCCAGTCGGGCGGCAAAGGTTCGGATCAGAAGGCCCTGGCGAAACTCACGGGCGACTTGCAGGTAAAAACCCAGAAGGTACGCAGGCAGGTCGCCGAACTGGACGCGAGGATTGAAAAAACAACCCTTGAATGGGAAGACCTTAAAAAGAACGAGATAGGGCTTTCAACGCTGGAAACCGAAATACGGAAATTTCTCAGCCAGGAATAACGATGCCGATGCAGGAAGAAAAAAAGAAAGAATCCCCGGTGGTAACCCTTGGGAAAGAGACAAGTTTTAACGGCCTTTTGAAATTTCACGAAACGCTGCGAGTGCAGGGAAAATTCAAGGGGACCATCGAAGCCACCGGGGCATTGATCGTCGACAAGGATGCCGAAGTAGATGCCGACCGGATCACGGTAAGCGCTCTTACCGTATACGGCACGGTGATTGGGAACGTTTACGCTTCGGACAAGGTGGACATGATGAGCGGGGCTGCGGTAAAGGGCGACGTTACCGCGTCGCGGCTGCGCATTGCCGACGGCGTTTTGTTCGAGGGCCAGTGCAGCATGATCAACGTGGACAAGGAAGTGGAGATTTTTTCCCGGCCCACCGAGGAAATCAAGGCGGAACTTTTGCGCGGGGGAGGGGAACCCCGTTCGGCAAACCGCCAGCGGCCGGACAGGGCGGCGGGCTCTGGCCTGAATGGCAGAAAGTGAAGTTGAACAGCGGGCTGCTGCTGCGGCCCGAAAGCTCGTCGAACGCCTGACCGAGCGGCGCTGCACAATAGCCCTTGCCGAATCCTGTACCGCCGGCCTGGTCGCGGACCTCGTGGCGCGGGCAAGCGGCGCATCGCAGGCGCTCTGGGGATCGTTTGTCTGCTATACGGCGGATGCGAAAGAACGAATGCTCGGCATAGACGGCGGCCTCCTCCGGCGGCACGGGCCGGTTAGCGGGGAAACCGCCCGCGAAATGGCGCTGCGGGCGCTGGAATTGTCCGGCGCCTCCGTTGCCGCCGCCGTTACCGGGCTTGCCGGCCCCCTTGGCGATGGCAGCGATACGCCGGTAGGGACGGTCTGGGCGGCGGTCGCGCTGAAGGCCGGGGAAGCTGCCTGCCGGGCAGAAAAGCTGCATTTTGCAGGTACGCGCGCCGAAGTGCGGATGCAGGCAGCGGCGGCGGTTTTGGACAAATTGCTTGCGGCGGCCGATTCGCCGGAGCTAAAAGGGCTTGACAAAATCGGATAAATTGTCCAGGATATAACGGTAATGTGAATTGGCGTCTGCGCCAGACAATTTAGTCCAGATTTTTATTTATATACCAATGCACAGAATCTTCTTTGAGTCGCCGTGTGGGAGCGCGGAATGACAATTAACAGGTGGTTTTAATCATGGCAGCAGTTATCAGAAAGGGACGTAAACCAAGAGTTACGGACAGCGGAGAGCCGGAAACGGCGGAGATCGGGGAGTCGCAGGAAGCGCCGGTTGTTGAACCGGGGGCAGGCGACAACGGGGAACGGACATCCCGCGTAGTAGTGCGGGCGAGGACCAGGAAGGCTATTCCGGCATCTGAAGCCTACCAGCATTATTCGGGCAACGGAAACGGCAATGGCAATGGGAACGGGAACGGCTCAGGCAGCTTTGCACGGGGGGAACCACGTCCGCCCGCAAGGGAATGGGCGAACCCGGCGGCAATGAACGGCGGCGGCGCATACCTGCCCCAGGCGGCGTACCCTTCGCCGGAACCTGCGGATCCTTCCGCGCAATTCCCCGAGATGACGGTGTTCACTTTCCCCAAACTTCCCACGGTGCCCGACCTCTACGGCAAACCCGAACCGAGGCTGGATCAGGACAGCGGCAAGCCGCGCCTCATCATCAATGAGCTTATCCGGCTCAACATGATCGACCTTCGTGAGCTTGCCACCTGCTACGGCATTTCCCACGACGACATGGTCGCCCTGAAAAAGCAGGAGATCGTCTCGGCAATCCTCAAAGCGCACACCGAACGCGGCGGGATAATCTACGCCTACGGCTCGCTGGAAATACTGCCGGACAACTTCGGCTTTTTGCGCAGCCCGCAAAATTCCTATTTGCCCGGACCGGACGATATTTACATGAGCCCCAGCCAGATACGGCTCTTCGCCCTGAAAACCGGCGACACCGTATACGGCCAGATTCGCAGCCCCAAGGAAGGCGAAAAATTCCCCGCAATGCTGCGGGTCGAGACGGTGAACTACGACGATCCCACGGTCGCCCAGAACCGCATCCCCTTCGACAACCTTACCCCCTTCTACCCCAAGCGCAAATTGGACCTGGAAACCAGCACCGAAGGAATCAGCGAGCGGATCATCAACCTGTTCTGCCCCATCGGCAAGGGGCAGCGCGCGCTCATCGTCGCCCCGCCCCGTACTGGTAAAACGATCATGATGCAGAAGATCGCCAACGCGATCACCAAAAATCACCCCGAGGTGTACCTCATCGTCCTCTTAATCGACGAGCGCCCCGAAGAAGTTACCGACATGGAGCGCACGGTAAAGGCCGAGGTCATCTCTTCGACATTTGACGAACAGGCCACCCGCCATGTACAGGTGACGGAGATGGTGCTGGAAAAGGCGAAGCGCCTGGTGGAACATAAAAAAGACGTAGTGATCCTTCTTGACTCGATAACCCGCCTGGCGCGGGCCTACAACCAGACCGTCCCCACATCGGGAAAGATCCTCTCCGGCGGCGTCGACTCCAACGCCCTGCACAAGCCCAAACGCTTCTTCGGCGCGGCGCGCAACATCGAGGAGGGGGGCAGCCTTACGATCATTTCAACCGCCTTAATCGAAACCGGCAGCCGCATGGACGAGGTAATTTTCGAGGAATTCAAGGGCACGGGCAATCTGGAGATCAACCTTGACCGCCGCATTTCCGACCGCCGCCTCTTCCCGGCGATTAACATCAAAAAATCGGGAACCCGCAAGGAGGAACTGCTCCTTACCGAGGAAGAACTCCAGAAGATATGGATACTCCGCAAGGTAATAAACCCCATGGACGA
>WRJO01000073.1 GCA_009778545.1 Treponema sp.
ATCGCCAAGCAGACCATCGGCGGTCTGGCGCAGGGGCTTGAGATAAAGCCGCCGGTTGTTTTCGAGGGCGGGCCGCTAACCTTTAACCCCGCGCTTATTGATGTATTTGCCGAGCGGCTTGGCCTGAGCGAAGCCGACATCATAAGGCCGCCGAACAGCCAAACCCTTATCGCCTACGGCGCCGCCCTTTCGGTAGACGAACTGTTTAAGGATTTTGACAAAAACTTCAGCACGGAGGCGGCGCTCACCTCCCTTTCCATGTACCGGGAAATTGTTACGCTTAACACCGAGGCGGATCAGATATTTTTTACGACAGAGGGAGAGCGGGACAGCTTTGAGGAACGCCACAGAATCATTTCCATCAATCACGACATATCGGCGCTGAAAATGGGGAAGGACAAAACGCTGCGTGTTTATCTGGGCATCGACGCGGGATCGACCACCAGCAAATTTGTCTTAATCGACGAAGACGAAAATGTTATTGACAGTTTTTACAGCCCCAACAAAGGCGAGCCGCTCAAGGTGATCAAACAGGGCCTTTTGGACATGCACGCAAAATACCTTGCCGCTGGCGTCAGCCTGGAGGTTATCGCCCTGGGGACAACCGGCTACGGGGAGCTGCTGTTCGACAAGGCCCTGGGCGCCGATTTTCACACGGTAGAAACCGTGGCGCACGCCGCAGCCGCACAAAAATACGTTCCCGGCGTTACCTTCATCCTCGACCTCGGCGGCCAGGACATGAAGGCGATCAGCATATCAAACGACATTGTCACCAACATAACGGTCAACGAAGCCTGCTCTTCCGGCTGCGGCTCATTTCTGGAAACCTTTGCCGAAACCCTGCACATCCCCGTCGACAAAATCGCCGAAGCTGCTTTCAGCGCGAGGAATCCGGCGCGGCTGGGCAGCCGGTGTACGGTGTTTATGAACAGCACGATCATCACCGAGCAGAAAAACGGCAAGCAGGCCGACGACATCATGGCCGGGCTGTGCCGCTCGATAATCGAAAATGTGTTTACCAAAGTGGTGCGTATTTCCAATGCCTCCCAGCTTGGAAACAAGATCGTCGTTCAGGGGGGAACGTTTAAAAACGACGCGGTGCTGCGGGCGCTGGAACAGTACCTGGGAAGAAACGTCGTCCGCGCCCCCTACCCCGGCGAGATGGGCGCTATCGGCATCGCCCTTCTGACCAAGCGGGAAATTATCGAACACGGCTACACGTCGCCCCACGGTGACAGCGGCCATTCCCGGTTTATCGGCTTTGACGTGCTGAAAGATTTTAACTATACCCAACAGGCCAACGTTGTCTGCCCATTCTGCGCCAACAACTGTAACCGGACCCTGGTGCGTTTTTCCAATAATCTGACATGGGTTACCGGCAACCGCTGCGAGCGCGGGGAGCTGGTTGGCGATCCCAAAGATCCGGCTGTGCGGGAAGAGGCGGACAAAATTACCCGGCTGATGGATTCCGTTCCCGACATGGTTAAAATCCGCGATGAATTGCTGTTTAAGGACTATCCCTTTACGCCGCTGTTGCCGGAAAAAGACATCACCATCGGGATACCCCGCGTGCTGGATTTCTGGCGGAGCATGCCCTTCTGGAAAGTGTTCTGGGGCGCGCTGGGATACAAAACAAAGCTGTCGCGCAGAAGTTCCCGGCAGTTATACGAAAAGGGCCTGCAGTATGTGGCAAGCGACACGGTCTGCTTCCCCGCGAAGCTCGTTCACGGGCACATACAGGACTTAATTGACAGTAAAGTTGACAGAATATTTTTCCCCCAAATGAACCGCCTGCCACCTGACAATCCCGAACCATCCAGCACCTTTACCTGTCCGGTTCTGAAAGGCTACCCCCTGTCTGTTAAAGCGTCTGACAATCCCGAAGAAAAACACGGCATCCCTTTCGACTCGCCGGTGTGCCACTGGTTCTCAAAATGGGATCAGGACTTTCAGCTCTGCCGCTACATGAAGGAAACGTTCGACATTGCCGAAGAGACGACCATGGCCGCCATTGAACAGGGAGAAAAGGCCCTGGCGGATTTTAACCGCGCCCTGACGGAAAACGGCGCAAAAATCATCAGCGATGTTGAGCAAAAAGGCCAGTTTGCCGTCGTTCTTGCCGGAAGGCATTACCAGTACGACAGCCTTGTCAACCACAACCTGTCGCGGTATTTTACCGGCATCGGCATACCGGTGCTGACGGTAGACTCCATTCCCAACCTCGCAAAGGTTCCGCTGGATAAATCGAGGATTGAAATTACCAACAACAACCACGCGCGCCTCCTGTCCAGCGCGATTGTTGTGGCGGAACATCCCGCGCTTGAGTATGTGGACATTTTCAGTTTCGGATGCGGCCACGACGCGCTGTACACCGACGAAGTTGTCCGCATCATGAACGAAATTTCCGGCAAGTCCCCGCTGATCCTGAAAATGGACGAGAGCGAAATAGCCGGCCCCCTGCGCATACGGGTGCGCTCCTTCATAGAAACGGTGATGATACGGCGGAAAAAAGAAACCCATACGGTAAAGGCCCTGGGCGATCCCTATCCGGTCAAACTGCACAAATGGGAGCGGGGGAAAAAATTGCTGCTCGTTCCCAACGTAAGCAGGGCGTTCTGCATGATACTGAGCGGCGCGCTTGCCAAAGAAGGCCATCGGGTGGAACCGCTGCCGATGGGGGGCGTCGAGGCGATAGCGATGGGAAAAAAATATGTGCATAACGATATGTGCCTGCCCGCGCAGATAACCATCGGCGAAGTGCTGCTCGCCCTGAAAAGTGGCAAGTACGATCCCGACACCACCGTGCTGGGAACGGCGAAGGCGTTATGCGACTGCCGCCTTGCCAATTACATGGTGCTGGCGCGAAAGGCCCTTGACGAAGCGGGCTTTCCCCAGGTGCCCATCGTTACCACCGACGTATCGGATTCCAAAAACGCCCATCCGGGCCTGCCGTTTACCCCCGCGACGTATGCCAAATTTATCTGGGGCATAGTCCAGTCGGATACGCTTGAGTTTTTGCGGCGCAAGATACGTCCCTACGAACTCATAAAGGGGGAAACCGACCGCGTTGTAGAAGACGCGTTTATCAAAATCGGCGAAGGCATCGCGAAAGGCGGCATTTCCGGCGCGATAAAAGCCTACAAGAAGGCGATAAAGGCCCTCTGCGCGGTACGCTATGACCGTTCCACGCTCAGGGAACCGGTGTTCATCCAGGGCGAGTACCTGTTAACCTTCCATCCCGGTTCCAATTTTCATGTCGAACGCTATCTGGAAAAAAACGGCATGGAAGTGCTCTTCCCCACCATGCACAGCATTTACCGCCATCTTTTTCTGAGCCATACCATTGCCGAAATAAAGGAATTCGGGGTACGCCATTCAAGGAAAGAGGCGTTATCTGCAATGATCGGCAATAAATTTATCGATATTGCCGTAAAGGCGACCGACCGCATCGCCAAAAGGCATCCCCTGTACGAGCCGGATATGGATATGAAGGCGGCGGCGAAACTCAGCGATTCGATAATGCACCATTCGATACTGTCCGGGGAATCGTTTTTAATAGCGGCGGACATTCTGCATTATGCGTCAAAAGGTGTGCGTTCCTTTGTGATACTCCAGCCCTTTGGCTGCCTGCCCAACCATATCTGCGGGCGGGGCGTTATCAAGCGGATCAAGGAACTGCACCCCGAAATTCAGGTTCTGCCCCTGGACTACGATCCCGACGTAAGTTTCGCCAATATAGAAAACCGGCTGCAGATGCTCATAATGAACACGCGGGCAAATAAAGAATCTGCTGCTTAAGGTTGTGCAAAAATAATTAAAAGTGTACTATCTTTTGATGAAATTACAGTCGATATTTCTTTGCCTGCTGTTACTATGTATTTCCGCCCTGCCCGTTTTTTCCCAGGATGCGGAATCACATGATATCAACGATAACGCGCCCGAGAAACGAAACATTCTCGCAGATACAGGATACACAACCCTCGGCGTTATTTTAAGCAATGTGTTTTTAAATTATGGCGCTCGGCTGGGAGACCAGCCCTATGCCAATATGACCTTTGACGACATAAAGCTCAACTGGACCACGTACCGCTGGTTCTGGGAAGACGGCGACCGGTTCCTGATAAATCAACTGGGACACGCCTATCAGGGATCGACCTATTTTGCCAGCGCCCGCATAAACGGTTTTGGTTTTTACCCTTCAATACTGTTCATTCCCCTGGGAAGCATTATGTGGGAAACGATCATGGAGCCGGAACCAAGTATTAACGACGTAATTTCCACCATAACGTCGGGCATGGCCCTGGGAGAAATGCTGCACCGGCTTTTTCTTGAAATTGATTCTTCGCCTTCCGTCGTGGCGACGATAGGGGGCTTGCCTGTAAGCCCAATCGGCACTGTTAATAAATTGTACAAACGTCCGGCTTTTGAAACGGGCGGCGGCAATATTTACGATTTATCGGTAAGCGCCGGTGTTGATAAAGCATTTGCCTATTTTCCGCGACATGAGGAAAACGAGGATTCATGGAAATATCCCGGCGGGCATATTAATACGAATGTGGTGTACGGCAATCCATTTGTCCAGGAGAGCAAAAAACCGTATGATCATTTTGAGCTATTTGCGGGTTTTACCACGAATACCAACTCGTATCATGCGGCGGTAATTACAGACGGCTATCTTTTTTCTATAAAGCCGTCAGAAACGAAATCCTCTTTTACCAGCACCGGGTTAAGCATGCATTTTGATTTTTTTAACGCGACCAACGATTTAATTGACAACATGGGATACGGCAACCTCCAAATGTCCAGCAGCGCCGCAGGCTGGACGGTGAAGCATATGCACTGTTTTTCCGAAGAATTTTTTCTGGAAATAAAAGCCCACGCCAGCTTTGTGTTCTGGGGCAACAGCATGTATAACGGCTACGATGAGAGCGCCGATTATTGGGTTAATTTGGGAAATAACCGCAACACCTATGGAATGGGTGAAAACATTAAATCGTTCTTTACCATTTCGCATGCCAAAGCGGGCAAACTGGAACTTGTCGCGCACGGATACCATCTCCTTGCCCTTCCGGTAACGGGCAGCCATTCAACTGGCAGCGTGTTTTTTGTTTACAGTTCACTAAGCTACGATTTCCCCCTTACTGCGAGAATAGCCATCGGCGCGAAAGGAACATTTTGGGGGCTGTTCGGACTGTACGATTCGGCAGAAAATGTTAACCGCCGCCTTGTTTCAAGCTGCCTGTATGTAAAGTATATGCTGTAGGGATATTTCATACAAAGGTTTATATCAGATTTTCCCCTTTGAAAATTGCTGTACAAATTTTGCACTATGTTTATTTTAGCCGATAACGCTTGACCCGGATGCAATGTATGCCAATACAATTGTTTACTGATGCATTACTCCCTGAAAAAAGCATATCCATTTTTCTTATGTCTATTGCTCCTGTGTTTGCATACCCGGTTTGCTTTTTCCCAGGACAGCAACGTACCTGAACCTGTGCCCGCAGGAAAGGGCAGCACAGTATTACACGCTTTTGTCGGTAGCGGGGAAATTCTTATGTCGAACGCCATTGTTATGACGTATAATATTTTTTACCATAAATTAACCGGGAAAGCTGATTGGTCAACTCCCACCGGAAATTCCATCAGAAAAAACCTTACCGAGCCCTGGGAATGGGATGCCGATCCTTTTGGGGTTAATCAGAGAGGGCATCCGTATCAGGGTTCTTACTATTTCAGCGCTGGCCGGGTTAACGGATTTGGGTTTTACGAATCCGGCATTTTCAGCGTTTTTGGAAGTTCCACCTGGGAGATTTTTTTTGAAAACCAGACTCCGGCCATCAACGATTTGATAACCACTTCCATCGGTTCCCTGTCAACCGGAGAAATACTCTACCGGCTGTACCTGGAAGCCTGCGCCGCCGGAATTCCCGCACCGATCGCGTTTTTTCTCAATCCCATGGCCGGTTTTCACCGGCTGGTAACCGGTTGGAAACCGCCTGAAGTCGGTCGGAACATCTGTTTGTTTCAGGTTTATGCCGGGGCGGGCTATGCCCGAACTGTGTCTTTGCTGCCGGCGGAAAGCAGGGAATTGTTTTCGTTCCGGGGGCCGTATGCCGGAACGGGTCTAAAGCTCATCTACGGCGACCCATTCCGGCAGGAAAGCAAAACGCCGTTTGAACATTTTGAGCTTGGCATGAATCTCGGTATGGATATCGGCGACTATATGGTTATCCAGTTTATAACCGACGGCTACCTGTTTTCTTTCTCGCCGGTATGTACGGAAAAAGATGCGATAAGTACCGGCCTTTCTCTGCACTGGGATATTGCATCTAACGGGGAGTTTGGCCAGGGCGATACCACCATCGATCAATACAGCAACGCCCTGGACTGGACGATTAAGCACCGGCATCTTTTTTCGGTGGATGCAGTTTTCCAATCAAAGCTTCACGCGGGCGTAACGCTCATGGGAATACCCAGGTACTACTCGCCCGAAACGGATTCGCATAAAAGCAGTTACGGTGCCGGCCTTAACAGCAAACTTTTTTTCATTCTGGATCATAAAAAACTCGGCAGACTTGAAACCAATGTATTCGGCTATTTGTTATGGTGCTATCCGGGAATAAGGGGTTTGTCGCAGGGAACGGTATATTGGCTGTTTGCCGATGTTGCCTATTCCTACCCCATTTCAAAGCGCCTGTTTGCCGGCGTTAACAATTCCCTTATAATGGAACGGGGAACGTTCAGCGGTTTTCCGAATACCCGGAAATACAACAATGAGGCAAAGATGTTTATCGGATGGAACCTGTAAAATGAAACGAACAGTGCCGATTATGGTAATCATGCTTCTGCTATGTTCCCTGCCGTGCCGGGCGCAGGAAGAACTTGACAATCTCTTTACCCTGGATTTTTTGTCCTACACGCTAACCGGGCTTTTGCACCAGGGTTGGGGCATCGGCCTTAACTATGAGAAAAAACTGTTTGATTTTCTGTCGGTAAAGGGAACCGTTGGACACATGACGTTTTTAACCGGCATAAAGGACGTATACAATACATCCGTCAGCCTTTCGGCATTTTTCAATTATTATCCGTTAAGCAACGGTCTGGACAAGCTGTATGTAAGCGCGGGCGGAGGCACCGATTTTATGAATTATTTCGGCAAGGGAGAACTGCCGCCGACCGAACAGGATACGCTCATCCACGTAACGCCAAGGCTCGGGTGGAAGTTCCGCGTAAAAGATTTTTTAATGATTGATGTAGCTGCAGGATACAAATTTATTATTTTCGACACCGAAAATTATCACGGCATAAAGGATTATGTCAGTACCGGTTTTCGTGTCGGACTTAGCTGCGTCTTGCTTTTTAATGAATTGAAAATTAACAAATCAAAAAGAGAAAATGACAATAACCAGGCCAGTGCGGAGTAATGTATGGTCTATTGCCTTCACTCATCCTTCAGGCGCACAAGAATGCTCGGAAGATTGCGGTACTGGATAGTCTTGGGTATGTTCATTGCGTTAAGCATTGTAACAATGTCCTCAATCGGCATGGGCATGTCATTGATAAACCAGTCAAAAACCACCCTTAGGCTGCCTGTTATTTGATAGCTTATTTTATAGCGGCAAACCAGGTATTCATGCTCCGACAGTTTTGATTTGTATTGATCAATAAAGGACATCGGCCATTTCTGGCCCTCGCGGTGGATGCGGCTTTCAATGTCGGCGGTGAACAGGATTTTCTTGATTATCTTCTGGTGTTTTGTCATGTACTTGCGGTTAAACTCAAGAATGATGGTATCCTGCTTGTCATCTTTGTTGCCTTTTTCCATGTTCAATACTTCCGTGCTGAACGTATTCATCAGATACTCAAAAATAACGTCATCTTTATCATTAAAATTACGGTAAAAAGTGGGCCGCGCTATCCCCGCCTTTTCGGCAATGTCCGAAACAGTAATTTTTTCGTAGGGTTTTTCATCCATTAAAAGCATTACTGCTTCAAAGATCCACGACTTGGTCCGCTCCACCTGGCGGTTGGGTTTGCCTGTTTTTGGTTTCATTTTTCCCCCTTTGTAACTTTCATTACAATGTTTACGGTCTGTTCATTTTTGAATAAAACACTTGACCGATATGTAATCTATGATATTACAATTGTTTTATGTATGTCAAGTGTTCAAGATGATATTTTTGATAAAACATGTTGGATTTTAGGAGGTTTGGTATGGTAAAAAAAGCAGCGTATTTTGAAGCCCAATTTATTTTGGCGGTTGTTCTTTCGGTATTTCTGGCCCTTTCATGCGGCGGAAATAAAGACAGCAGCGCGGCAAGCATGGAACAGATTCATGCGGAGGACGGCCAGCCGGTCAGCGTGCGGAAGCTGGAAACCGAGGATTTTTCGGTATTCCTCAAATATCCCGCCCTTATCCAGGCCAGCTCGGAATCGACCGCATACGCCGCCCTGAACGACGTGGTAAGGACCATTTCGGGAAGCGTCGGGGACACGGTCAGGCAGGGCGACATTATCGTGTCATTCTCGTCGGATAACCAGGTATTGCAGCAGGCAGCTTTGGCCCACGGAAACGCACTGAACGCCTTTAACCGGATGAGCGCCCTGTTCAGAAGCAACGACATCTCCCGGCAGGAGTTTGACACGGTAAGGATGCAGTACGAGATAAGCACAACGAACCTCAAGGCCGCCAACGACATGGTGTATGTCAAAGCGCCCATATCGGGAACGCTTACCCAGGTAAACGTGCGCGTAACGGAGAACGTCCGGCCCGGCACGGCCCTGTTTACCGTGTCGAACAGCAACGCCTTTGAAGCGAGGCTCTATGTTGGCGTTGAGGAAATTGAGCGGATACAGGTGGGAGCCCGCGCCTTTATCGACCTGTCCCGCGGCAAGCAGGAAGGTCAAACAATAGAAGGCCGGATAACCCAGGTGTCGCTTATCATGGACAGCCAGCGGCAGAGCTTCCCGGTAACGGTCGTTTTTGACGGCGGAAACCGAAGGCTGGTCAGCGGCATGAACGTGGACATTGCCGTAGAAACCTACCGCAACGAAGAAGCCATCGTTCTTGCCCGGCGGGAGCTGATACAGACGGATACGGGGCCGACAGTTTTTGTTGTTGACAATATTTCGACAGCCCTGCCGATGGCGCGTCGCGTTGCCGTTCAGACGGGAGAAGAAAAAGGCCTGCGCCTGGAAATAATCGGCGGCCTTTCCGCCGGTGATCAGATTGTGAGCGAAGGAGTGCAGCGGATAAACGAAGAAACCCGGCTGAACATCGTCCCCGGCATTATGCCGGCCGGATATTAAAGGAGCCGTTATGCACATTGTTGACCTGAGCATAAAAAGGCCGGTAACGATCCTCATGGGCTCGCTTGCCCTGATTATTTTCGGATTGCTTGCCTGGTTCACCCTGCCGGTGCTGCTGCTTCCCGAAACGGCGATTCCGGTGGTTACGATTGTTACCGTGTATCCCGGCGCAAGCCCATTGTCCATCGAGACCCAGGTTACCAAACCCATTGAGGATCAGATTTTTTCCCTGGGAGAGCTGGGTTCCGTTACGTCGTTCTCGCTGGACAGCGTTTCCATTGTCGCTGCCAGCTTTACCGACGGCAAGGATGAAAATATCGCGCTCCAGGAAGTAAAGGATGCGTTAGACGCAATTGCAGCAGACATGCCGTCGGGAGCGAGAAAACCGACCATCACCAAGCTGGATCTGACCAGCGGAACGCCGGTTATGGACATCATCATCGAAGGCGAAATGAGCAGCATGGAGCTGTACGAATACGCTTCCTCGGTCGTCCGGGATCAGCTCGCGCAGGTGCCGGGAGTGGGCAGCATCGACCTTTCGGTCGGCGAGGAGCGGGAAATCCGGGTAGAGCTGCACGGCACGCCGGTCTTTGGGCGCTATTTGCCGGTGGAACAAGTTGCCGGCATCCTTGCGCGGTCAAACCTGGAACTGCCCGGCGGCAACCTTATTTTCGACGGGCAGGACATTCCCGTGCGCTTTAAGGGAGAATTTACCTCCGTTGAAGAAATCGAAGATACCGACATTCCCACCCGCGCCGGGGTTTTTAAACTCCGCCAGCTTGCCGATGTCATCGATTCCAACTCCATTGTCCGCGAACGGACGATTTTTTACGACAACGAAACAAAAACCCGCACCGAAAACGCCCTGCTGATTCGGGTAATGAAAAACCCCAGCGCCAACACGGTGAGCGTTGTTGACGGCATCGTCAAGCGCATTCCCAGGATCGAGGCGGACTCGGGGAACAGGATACGCCTCAATGTCATCAGGGACGACGCGGGATTTATCCGCGACTCGGTGAACGACACGCTGAGCAACCTCATCATGGGCATCATCCTTACCGGGCTTGTGCTTCTGCTGTTTTTGCACGACTGGAGATCAACCATCATCATCGCCATCTCCATGCCGTTCTCGATAATCTCGACATTTTTGGTGATGCAGTTTATGCACATGAGCATCAACGTGCTGTCGCTCATGGGGCTTTCGTGCGCCGTTGGCACCCTGGTGGCAAATTCGGTTGTCGTTCTGGAAAACATTTTCCGCCACAAG
>WRJO01000074.1 GCA_009778545.1 Treponema sp.
GTTCGAAGCGTCGGTCGCCCCTTCGGCGGCCCCCGCCCCGACCAGCGTATGCAGTTCGTCGATAAAAAGAATTATTTTCCCTTCGGAGGCCTGTACTTCGTGGATCAGCGCCTTGAGCCGCTCTTCAAATTCGCCTCGGAATTTTGCCCCGGCGACCAAGAGGCCCAAATCCAGGGCGAGGAGTTTTTTGTCTTTCAGCCCTTCGGGCACGTCCCCTGCGACAATGCGGCGGGCAAGGCCCTCGACGATGGCGGTCTTGCCGACACCCGGTTCGCCTATCAGAATGGGGTTGTTTTTCGTGCGGCGGGACAGCACCTGCATACAGCGGCGTATCTCCTCGTCGCGCCCCACCACGGGATCGATCTTTTCCTGCCGCGCCAGGGCGGTAAGGTCGCGGCAGTACTTGTCCAGCACCTGGTACTTTCCCTCGGGGTTTTGGTCGGTTACCCGCTGGTTGCCCCGCACCTGCCTGAGCGCGTCAAGAATCGCCTTTTTGGTAACGCCGGTTTTTCTCAGAAGATCTGCCGCTCTTCCTTCACCCGCGCTGATTGCGATAAGAATATGTTCAACGGAGACATAGTCGTCCTTCAGCGCGGCGGCTTCCGCTTCCGCTTTGGCAAGGACCTTTGACGCCGCAGGGGAAAATTGCAACTGCGCCGCCTCGCCGTAGACCTTGGGCATCTGGGCGAGCAATGCTTCCGTGTCGGCGGCCAGCCGCCCGACATTTCCCCCAATCCGTTCGATAATGGGCGGCACGATCCCGTCCTGCTGCCGCAGCAGGGCAAGCAGCAGATGCTCGTTTTCAACAAGCGAATGATCTTCTTTCTGCGCTACCACGGATGCGGCGTTCACCGCTTCCTGGGCCTTTATGGTGAGTCGTTCAAAATCCATACTTTATGATAATAAATTTTAGAAAAAAATATAAGGGGAAAATATTAACAATGGGGGTTTATATCCAATACCCCCATTGAGACAAACTGAGACATAGATGTGACGCGGTGAAAAACCTACTTCTTGAGTACGGAAACCACGCGCTCAAGAACTTTTTTTCGATCCAGGGGCTTTACGATGTAGCTCTTCGCGCCCATCAGCAGGCACTTTTTAACCACGTCTTCCTTGCCCAGGGCGCTGACCATGATTATAGCGGCGTTCTTGTCAAATTCAAGAATCTTTTCCAGCGCGGATACCCCGTCCATGACCGGCATGGTAATGTCCATTGTTACCAGATCGATGTTCGGGTGCAGTTCTTTGTATTTTTCAAGTCCCTGAGATCCATCGGCTGCGGTCGCCGCAACTTCAAATCCCTCCGAAGTGAAAATTTGACCAAGCTGCTTTGCTATAAACATGGAATCGTCAACCACGAGAACCCGGTACGGTGTGCCTTCGGGTTTGATCCCTTCGGCTGCTTTCTCGTTAATGCTGGGCATATCACTCTTTGCTATCATGCGGACGCTCCTCTCCTCTATATTAATATAGTCTATGTGATAAACTGAATCAAGTCAAGAGCTAAACAACGAATTGGAGATATTATGCAAATGCCCTTTCTGCTGGCCCCGATGGCGGAAATTAGCCACCGCGCCCTGCGGGAAATAATAGAAGGATTTGGGGGCTGCGACTGCTATTACTCCGAAATGATAAGCGCCGCTGCCCTGCTGGCCGGGGGGCCGTTCGAAAAGTGGTATGTTGATAACGGCCCCTGCCCCGAAAAGCTGATTTTTCAGCTTGTCGGCGGCGATTCCGGGCAAATTGCACAGGCCGCGGCCCTGCTCGACCGGCTGGAATGTGCGGGAATCGACCTCAACATGGGCTGCTGCGCCCCTTTGATCCGCAAAACCGGAGGCGGAATCGCCTGGATGGGGTCTCCCTCGCAAGAAGGCTCGGTTGATCGGGCCGGGGAACTGGTAAAATTGACCAGAAAAGCGGTAAAACGGCGACTGAGCGTAAAAATTCGTACCGGTTTTACCGATGATTTTGAATATTTAGTCCGATTCTGCCGCCGTTTGGAAGATGAGGGGATAAACTTCATCGTTTTACATCCCCGGACGGCGAAAGAAAAACTCAAGCGGCGCGCCCGCTGGGACTATGTAGGCGCATTGCGGCAGGAACTGAACATCCCCGTAGCGGGAAACGGCGACATCGAAAGCGCCGAAGACCTGCTGACGCGGGCAAACGGCCCCTGCGACGGGGCTATGGTAGGCAGAGCCGCCGTCCGCCAACCGTGGATTTTTTCGCAAGCAAAAAGCCTTCTCAATACCCCACACGGAGGCACGGAGGCACAAAGTTTTAGAGAGCAGCTTATAAAAGCCCCTCCTTCCTCAGTGCCTCAGTGCCTTTGTGAGAGACAATTGGAATTATCTGCCTCATCTTTGGAAGACACAGGGCTGCGGTTTTTGGAACTTTTGGCGCGGTGGCAGCCGCCGGAGTTCCATGTTTCCAGAGCGCGGCGGTTTTTTGGCTTTTTTTGCGACAACCTCAAGTGGGGAAATTATTTGAAAAACCTGCTGAACCGCGAAGAATCACTGTCCGGCATGGCCCGGGTCTGGCGCGATTTTTTTGCAGACCCGGATCGCCTTTAATCCAAATATCTTATAACACCATATGTACAAGACATTCTCTCCCTATTACTCACACGGAGGCACCAAGGCACAGAAAGATGCGTAAAGTTTGCGAAATACGACTATAAATTTGTGCCTCTGTGCCTCTGTGAGAGTTATCTAGAGTAATGTTTTACCTTTACAGGATCCTGAATCGCTTAGAATCCGAGGCTGCGTTTGAATTCCGTCACTATCTCGTCGACGGCAGGGCGGGCGTCTATGTCGAGCAAGACCCCCTGCTGCCGGTAATAGTCGATGAGCGGGGCGGTTTGGGCGCGGTACACTTCCAGCCGCTTCTGCACCGCCTCGGGACGGTCGTCGTCGCGGGTGTACACTTCGCCGCCGCAGTGGTCGCAGACGCCTTCGGTTGTGGGCTTGTTAAAAACAATGTGAAAATTGAAGCCGCATTTCCGGCAGACGCGGCGGCCGCCCAGCCGCTCAAGTACGCCCGAGTCGGGAATGTCAAAGTTGATCACTTTTTCCACAACGGAAAAACCAGCGAGGGCCTGCGCCTGGGGAATGGTGCGGGGGAAGCCGTCCAAAATGTAGCCCTTTTGGGTATCGGCCTGTGCCAGCCGCTCTTTGACCAGCGCGATGGTGGTATCGTCGTCAACGAGCTTTCCCGCATCGATGATCGCTTTAACCTTGAGGCCCAGCTCCGATTTGGCGGCAATCGCCTCGCGGAAAATCGCCCCGGTGGAGATGTGCGGCACGCCAACAATATCCACCGCTTTGGCGGCCAAAGTACCCTTACCCGCTCCGGGGGGGCCGAGGAAAATCAGCTTCATTTGTTACTCCTTTTTTGCGCAAGTATATGCTGGTCTGCCAGCGTAAATAATTATATACTATGTATATGAAAGATTTGAAGCGGATCAGGGCGAAAGAAGCCTTTATTATTGACATGGACGGAGTGGTATATCACGGAAACCAGCTTCTTAAAGGGGCGGGGGAATTTGTTGATTGGCTGGACAAAAACAACAAATCGTACCTTTTTTTGACCAATTCCAGCGAGCGTTCCCCGGTTGAGCTTGCCCAAAAGCTTTCCCGGCTGGGCATCGACGTGGCGCCGGAGCATTTTTACACGAGCGCCCTGGCGACCGCGAGTTTCCTCGCCTCGCAGCATCCGGGCGGATCGGCGTATGTCATCGGCGAGCCGGGGTTGATACAGGCACTCTACGACGCGGGTTTTACTATGAACAACGTCAACCCCGACTATGTTGTGGTCGGCGAGGGGCGGGGCTACGGCCTGGAATCGCTGGAACGGGCGGTAAAACTGGTATGCGCCGGGGCGCGGCTTATTGGGACCAATTCCGACCTTTCCGGCCCGGTGGAGGGAGGCATCGCGCCCGCATGCGGCGCGCTGGTGGCGCCGATAGAGCTGGCGGCGAAAACAAAGGCCTATTTTGTGGGCAAGCCGAACCCGCTGATCATGCGCCACGGCATCCGCCGCCTGAACGCCAACCGCGAGGAAACCGCCATCATCGGCGACCGGATGGACACCGACATTGTCGCCGGCATAGAAACGGAAATTGAAACCGTGCTGGTACTGTCCGGCGTTACCGCCCTGGAAGACCTCCGGCACTTCCCCTACCAGCCCAAGCACATATTGGAAGGCGTCTTCGAGATTCCGGGGTGATTTTATCGGAATATTCTCACGCAGAGGCGCAGAGGCGCAGAGGACGCGGAGGGTAGCGCGATGTTTGATAACAGCGCAAAACCTTCCGAGTCCCCTTAGCTACGTTAAAATAATTAGAGGTTTAAGAATATTGATACCAAAGCTCTGCGTTCTCATCGTGAGATATTTTCGTACTCCCTACTCCCTCATTCCTCATTCCTACTTTCCTCCCCTCCTACTTTTCTCATGCCTTGAAGATTGCGAGTAGCCTTCGGACAACGAATCGTTCTCCGCGTCCTCTGCGCCTCCGCGCCTCTGCGTGATGAATTGGGAAAAGAATCTCCGCGCCTTGGCGTGAAAATATCGAGAAATATTACTGGTACAAAGCCCACTCGTGTAAAAAGCGGAGGGCGTATTGCTGGATGCCGTCGAAATAGCGGTCGATGAAGGCGGCGAGGTCTTTGCCCACATAGCGGAAATGCCAGCTTTCCCAGCGGTAGCCGGTAACCTCCTCGAAGCCCTGGGGGTAGGAAAGCGACCAGCCGTAGCGCGATGCGTTTGCCGCCATCCAGCGGCCGGCGGCGGTCTGCGCGAACGAATCGTCAATTGAGCCAAAGTCGGCGGCAAGGCCGGTCTGGTGCTGGCTGTGGCCCGGCCGCGCCGATTCCCGGTCGGCGGCCTCCTGTCCCATTTCCCGCACAATGCGGCTATAGACCTCCGCCTGGTAATCGTAGGAACGGTACGCCGACGAGGCGACGAGGGTAACGCCGTCGGCACGGGCGGCGGCGGCCATTTCCTCCAGCGCCCCCGCCGCAACGCCGCGCAAAGTTAGCCCTGCCCTGCTCACCTGGTAGGAACCGCCGGCCAGCGTTACCAGGTCGGAAGGGGCATAACCGGAAGGAAGCGGCCGCTGCTTGTCCACCAGTTCCCGCAGATGCACATCGCCCGCAAGGCAAGCGGCAAGATCGGCAAAAAACGCCCCATCCGCCGCCGATTGCGCCTCAAGCCTGTCGGCAAGGCCGCCGGGCAGCTCTGCGTTAGCCACAACAGCCCGCAACCTCAGGGCCATTTCGCCGCCGCCCGCCCCGGAACCGCTATCCGAAACCACGCCATCTGATACCCTGCGAGTATCCTGGGCCTGAACCCTTCCCTCCTTCGCATGAAAGCAAGAAACCACCAGCAAAGCAAGCACCACCCCCGAAACAACACGCATACCACAGTATAATTTACCGGCTACATTTTGGCAAACCTCACCCCCAGACCAGTGAAAGCCAAAGTCCCCCGCTTATACAAACTGAACCTATTCAGAAATGTATGCCCTGCAAAATAGGCAGGAAAACACCCCAAAAAATGTATCGGCGGGTTTGTAGATGCCGCGTGAGCGGCTTCCAGGGCAAGTGTGCCGTGCGATCAGCACGGTGCGCTTGGCCGCCGACAGGCCCCGAAATAAATTCTTATAGGGTGTTTTCCTGTGTTACTCGGATTAGGCATACATTTCTGCCATCGTTCCGTCTTTTAAAAACGGCACTACTTTAGCTTTCACGCAATTTCGCCGATTATAGAAATGGTATGTTCCCGCAAGACTTCATGAGCATGCTTTCTCAAATTGTCAAAAGCTGGCAGGTAATTGCCGTATCAGTCGTTCTGGTGCTGTACATATTTCTCGTTAACTATGTGGCCCGTACCTACCACCACCCCCGTACCGTATCCAAGTCCAAGCCAAAAAAGAAAGCCAAACCCGCACCCAAGCCGCAGCCGGAATCCGAAGAGGAAGATACCAACGAAGCCCTCGGCCTCGAAGAATCGTAGGAATTCATCGGAGGATCCGAAAAAGCATACTGCGGTCGAACCCTCTTAAATGCCGTTTAAATTTTGTCGGTTTTACCATGTCTGACAAATTTATAATATTTGTCAGAATAGATTTAAAAAATTTGTTTTTTCTTTAGCTCTAATCTAAAAATATTTATTGCGATTTACAAACTATGGGTGTAAAATTACCTTATCTTATAAATGTTTAGGAGGATTTTATGGTTGATGGAAAAGTTACCATCGTAACCGGCGCTGCCAGCGGAATTGGACTTGCGATTGCACAGTCCTTTGCTAAAGACGGCGCGAAAGTGGTCATGGCCGACGTCAATGAAGAAAAGCTGAAAAGCGAAGCCGAAAAAATCAACGGCTCCTTCATCAAAGTTGACCTGAGCAAGAGGGAGGACTGCAAAGCGCTTGTCGATTTTGCAATCCAGAAGCACAGCAGGGTTGACATCTTGGTGAATGTCGCGGGTATACAGACCGTATCCCCCATCGAGGATTTCCCGGAAGACAAGTGGGATTTTATGATCGACTTGATGCTTTCCGCTCCTTTCTATTGCACCAAGTACGTCTGGAAATCGATGAAGGCCAATGGCTGGGGCAGGATCATTAACCTGAATTCCATTCACGGCCTTGTCGCTTCCGAGTTCAAATCGGCCTATGTTTCGGCGAAACATGGTCTTGCCGGCCTTACCAAGGTTGCCGGCCTGGAGGGCGGCCCGCAAGGCATAACGGTCAATTCTATCTGCCCTGCCTATGTACGGACTCCGCTGGTGGATGGCCAGATCGAAGCCCAGGCAAAAACGCACGGCATCCCTCCGGAGAAGGTCATCACCGACATCATGCTGGTGAAATCCGCCATCAAGAAACTGCTGGAACCTTCCACGATTGCGGACATTGTCAAATTCCTCTGTTCCGATGCTGCTGCCGGAATTACCGGAGCCCTCATTCCTGTCGACGGCGGATGGACTGCCGGTTGATGATCACCTGATCTTAAGCAATTTAAGGAGTAAACGCTTATGAGTCTTTCATTTGTTTCGATATTTTTGGGACTTGGCTTGTTGATGTTCCTTGCATACAAGGGGAACTCTATTATCTGGGTAGCGCCCCTCTGCGCCGCCCTTGTCGCCCTATTAAGCGGGATATCCCCCCTGACAGCATTTACAGGCTGGAAATTGAATGCAGGAGCCAATGGAGGTGCGGGAGGATTAGATACCGGATACATGGCCGGAGCTGCCAACTATTTTCTTCAGTGGTTCCCCGCCTTCTTCCTTGGCGCGGTCTACGGCAAGGTAATGGATATGACCGGTTCGGCCCGCTCGCTGGCTGAAGCCCTGGTTAAGCTCATCGGGCCCAAGCAGGCGGTACTTGCCGTTGTGCTTCCCTGTATGCTCATGACGTACGGCGGTATCTCGCTGTTCGTCGTCGTTTTCGTTATCTATCCGATGGGCTACGCAATCTATCGCGCGGCAAACCTTCCCCGCACCCTGCTGCCGGGGGCAATCGCATTTGGCGCTTTCGGTATTACGATGACCACCGTTCCAGGTACGCCGCAAATCCAAAACGTTATCCCTTCAAGATTCTATGGGTTAATGGGCCTTGTTGAGGAGAATGGAGCAATGGTGGAAAAACTAGTCACCCCAACAACCGCTATGGCTGCTGTAGCTCTTTCAATCGTCGGTATGATCGTAATAGGTGTACCGGGCTATCTCTACCTTCAATGGGAAGCGGGAAAAGCCCGCAAAGCCCTGAGAGGTTTTGAGGAAGATCCGAAATTTGAGGAAGGAGCTAAAGGTGCAGATCTTCCCAAATGGCACTGGTTAGCGGGTCTCTTACCCATTATTGCCGTAGTCGTGGTTTTCAATGTGTTCAAGCAGCCCCTGGTTATCGCCCTGCTTTGCGGCATCGTTTTATGCTGTCTTATTAATATTCAGCAATATAAAATCCTGCTTCCGTCAATTTCTGCCGGAGCAAACGGGTCGCTCACGGCAATCATGAACACCTCATGCGCCGTTGGTTTTGGTACTGTTGTGCAAATGGTTCCTGGCTTCGCGTCTCTTCGGGATTCAATGCTGAATATGCCCGGAAACATCCTCTTCTCGCAATCGGTTGCGGTTAACGTTCTGGCCGGCGCGACAGGATCGGCATCCGGCGGTATGTCCATCGCGTTAGGCGCCCTCGGAGCGCGATACAGGGAAATGGCAATGACTATTGCAAATGGTGTTGAGGAGAAAGCGTATTACATTAACGAACTTCTGCACCGCGTTGCGTCACAGTCTTCTGGAGGTCTTGACACCCTGCCCCATAACGGCGCAGTCTTAACACTTCTAGCGGTATCTCACTGTACCCATAAGGAATCGTACAAAGGCGTTTTTATTACAACTTGTCTGATTCCCACCGTAATATCCATGTTGCTGGCCCTGGTGTGGGGATTTTTTATCTAATTTGACAAGCCAGACTTTTACAAGGCTGGAAAATTCGCGGCAAACCTGCCATAAAAAGCAGGTTTGCCCATCAGGAGGCAGAAATGCTGAATAAAATCATCAATTCAGCGGATGAAGCCGTGGCCCCGATCAAGGATGGCGCTGTCATCATGGTCGGCGGTTTTATGGCCTGCGGTACGCCAGAAATTTTAATCGACGCGTTGGTTAAAAAAGGCGTAAAAAATCTTACACTTATCTGCAACGACGGCGGCTGGGGGGGGGAGAAGTACCCGCAGGGCCAGGGAGTCGGCAAATTAATAGTCAACGGACAGGTAAAAAAACTCATTGCGTCGCACGTCGGCCTTAATCCCGAAGTCGCCCGGCGGATGAACACCGATGTCGAGGCCGACAAGCTCGACCTGACGCTGGTTCCCCAGGGCACGCTGGCGGAGCGCATCAGAGCGGGCGGCGCGGGACTGGGCGGGTTCCTCACCCCGACGGGAGTGGGAACCATCGTAGCCGACGGCAAGCAGGTTATCAATGTGGACGGGAAGGACTTTCTCCTGGAAAAACCCCTCCACGCCGATTTTGCCCTTATCCGGCCTTCCAAAATCGACAAATCGGGCAACTGTGTTTTTAACGGAACCACGAGGAATTTCAACCCCATGATGGCGACAGCCGCCGACCATGTAATCGCCGGGGCCTGTGAGATTGTAGAGATCGGCGACATTGATCCCAACAGCATTCATGTTTCCGGTATTTTTGTAGACGCAATCGTAGGAGGAGAAAAACCATGGCAGATGTAAAAGATATTATCGCGGCCCGGGTTGCGAAAGAACTTAAAGACGGCGATGTGGTAAATCTGGGGATAGGGCTTCCCACCATGGTGGTTAATTTTCTGCCCCCCGGTATTGAACTGATAATCCAGTCGGAAAACGGCATTATGGGGATGGGCCCCGCACCGGGCAAGGAAGACGCCAACTTCGACATTGTAAACGCCGGGGGCCAGCCGGTCACGATAAAGAGCGGGGCGATGTTCTTTGACAGCTCCTATTCTTTCGGGATCATCCGCGGCGGCCATGTGGACGCTACCATTCTGGGCGCGCTGGAAGTTGACGAAAAGGGCAACCTTGCGAACTGGATCGTACCGGGAAAAATGGTTCCCGGCATGGGCGGCGCGATGGACCTCGTGGTCGGCGCGAAGAAGGTAATCGTGGCGATGACCCATACCCAAAAGGGCGCGGCGAAGATTCTGAAAAAATGCACCCTTCCGTACACGGCGCTGGGCGTTGTCGACTTGATCATCACCGAGATGGGCGTTTTGGAAGTGCGGGAAGAAGGACTTGTGCTGACCGAATTGCATCCCGATTTCACCAAGGAACAGGTGCAGGAAGCGACCGAGGCGAAGGTGATTTTCAGTCCCGACCTGAAACCAATGCAGTAGAAGGAGTAAAATATGGCAAGAGAAGTTGTAATAGCCGGCGCTTGCCGGACAGCGATTGGCAAATTCCAGGGAACTTTTTCGAATGTTTCTGCGGCTGAACTGGGGGCGGTTGTCATAAAAGAAGCCCTTGCCAGGGCGGGCGTCAAGCCGGAACTGGTCGAAGAAGTGTTCATGGGCTGCGTACTCCAGGCGG
>WRJO01000075.1 GCA_009778545.1 Treponema sp.
AATGAGCAAAGCGGTAGGCGTCAAAGTTATCGAAGTCAATATCGCCGATTACAACGCAGCAGTAGAAGCCATGCGGACCAAGCATGCGGACATTGTCTACTTTGGGCCTGTGTCCTATGTGCAGGCTGCGGAACGCTCAGGTGCGGAAGCTTTGGTAACTCCCGCTGTTTTTGGCGACAAAACCCAGGCCGGTTACACTTCCAAGATCATTGTCAAAGCCGGAAGCTCAATCAGAACCCTGGCGGATCTTCGCGGCAAAACCTTTGCCTTTGTTGACCCCGCTTCAACATCCGGCAATTATGTTCCCACCCTGGAACTTATGAACACTTTTCCCGGTATGACCAACGAAGACTTCCACACCAACGGCAAGTTCTTTTCCTCCGTGACATTTTCCGGACGGCACCAGAACGGTTTGCAGGCTGTGATTATGGGCGACATTGATGCAGCCCCCATCGCTTCCGATATTTTGGCCGCAGAAATTGCCGCTGGCCGCGCAAAGGAAAGTGATTTTGTGGTGATCCACGAATCCCCCCGCATTCCTGCTTCTCCCTATGCTATCCGCAGCGACATACCTGCCGACATCAAGGCAAAGGTAAAGCAGTTCTTCCTTTCTTACAAGGATCCTGCTTACTTCCAGTACATGCTTGGTATGTCGCCTGATAAAAAGCCTGCGTTTGTAGAAGCCGTTGACAGTGATTATAACTATGTCCGCGATCTTATGACCAAAGTAATGCCCCGCTAAGGATGACGAATAACATCCTGGAAGTCCGGGGCTTAAAGAAAACCTATAGGGGGGCTGAAGCTCCCGCTATAGTAGATATAGATTTTTCAGTAGGCGTTGGCGAGACAATCGGCATTATCGGACCTTCCGGCGCCGGAAAATCAACCCTGCTGCGCTGTATCAACCGGCTGGTAACCCCCAATGAAGGGCATGTCTTCATTGAGGGCGAAGAGATCACTGGCGCTCCTGCCGCTAAAGTCCGTGGTCTTCGCCGCCGTGTTGGTATGGTGTTTCAACACCACAACCTTGTGGCCCGGCTTACCGTTATGCAAAACGCCATGCACGGCAGGCTTGGGTATATGAGCGCTGCTGACGGCGTTTTGGGCCGCTACACCGAAGATGACAAGCGCAGGGCACTGGATATTCTAAAACAGACAGGCCTCTCGGATTTTCTCTATCAACGGGCGGGTGAGCTTTCGGGCGGACAGAAACAGCGGGTTGGCATAGTGCGTGCCCTGATGCAGGAACCTTCGCTCCTGTTATGCGATGAACCCATCGCCTCGCTTGATCCTGCCAGCGCCCAGGTAGTTATGGAGCTAATCTGCGATGTATGCAGAAGGCACAGCATCGCCTGCATAGTGAACCTGCATCAGGTTGACGCGGCCCTTAAATACCTGGATCGGATAATTGGCATGAGTAAGGGAAGGATCGTATATGACGGCCCCACCTCGGATCTGACCGAAGCCACCATAGAAAAAATTTATGACAAGCCCATGAGCCAGCTCATGATAGGGGTAGAGGCAATTGGCTGAACGAAAATCGCTTGCTGCAGCCAGGCAAAAAATCTTCCTGGCTTCAAAGGAAAGCCGTCGTATTTCTGTTATCTTCCTTGTGGTCCTGGTTATACTCTTTATCGTTTCTACCGGTTTTACCCGTTTTAACCCCCTGGCCGCCATAATCGCTCAGGGGGAATTCTGGAACTTTATCCTTACCGACTTTATTCCGCCGTACATGGGAAAATGGAACGCCCTTTTACAGGCAGTACTGCAAACCCTCTGCATGGCGGTAAGCGCCACCGGCATTGCGACAGTACTCTCTTTTCTTTTAAGTTTTCTGGGAACAAAGACCATTGTCCGCTCTTCGCTGGTTAACGGCCTGGTTCGGGGTTTTGCTTCAATTTTGCGAAACATTCCGGATCTGGTATGGGCATTTATCCTGGTAGCAGCCTTTGGCATCGGTACCGTAGTTGGCGTAATGGCGCTTATCATCTCAAACACGGGGCAGCTTACCCGATTTTTTATTGAGACTCTGGACGAAGCCGCGGAAGAAAACATGGAGGGCCTCCTGGCCGCAGGCGCTTCGATGCCGCCTGTGGTTTTTCAGGCCATACTCCCGACGGCCCTGCCTGGCTTTGTCGCATGGATTCTCTACAGCGTGGAACTAAACTTGCGATCCTCTACTATTTTGGGGATGGTCGGAGCGGGCGGCATAGGCCTTTTGCTGATGGGCTACATCAAGCAGTACAATTACGCGGCAGCTTCAACAGCAATATTGGCGGTGGCAATACTCATCGTTGCGGTCAACATCCTGACCGAGTATATCAGAAAAATTATTCTGCGTTAGATTAAGAAGCAAAAGAATCACGCAAAGGCGCATCGAACTATAACCGACTTTAGTTCGCGGCGCAAAGAAGACTTGGAGGTTTATCTTCTTTGCGTTTTTGCGCCCCTGCGTGATGGGGTTATTCAATTAAAACTTCAGCCCGACAAGGATGCTGCCGAACGAGAACAGGCCGCCTGCCGCAAATATTTCTATGGCGTCATTGCCATAGGCATTGGTAACGCCGGTAGTGGCTTCCACCCAGGCGTTGTCCGTCATGTTATAGGTAAGGCCAAGGTGAAAACGGCTTGCGAAGCTGCCGCTTTGCTGGTTGCCGCCGAATGAATTATCATGTACCGTAGATGTCGCGCCCTTGCTGCCGCTGTTGTAGTATGCACGGTCAATTGTTTTCAGATAAATTGCCGTAGTCTGAATACGCGCACCGGCATTCAGGGTAAGCTTGCTGGGAATGATCTTGTACTGCAGGGCAAGCCGCAGATCCGGCCGGAAAATAAAAATGGTGCTTGCATCATTGAAACCGTTTTTGATCAGGTTATTTGAACTGTCCAGGTCCATGGTGCTTGACTCTTCTGATGTGAGCGTTAAGGGCAGGTTAAGTTTAAATCTGAGCGCCAGCCTGTCCTCGCTCCATGATCCGCTGAGCGAAGGGGTAAGCAGGTTTGATACATAACTCTGTTCAACAAGGGGAATCAATCCGGGGCTGTTCGTTCCCTTGATCTTTTTGGTCTTGTATGTCCCGCCATCATTGTAACTGTATTCGTTATCATAAATATTCAGGGTAAGTACATAGTCAGCATCGAACGATCCCCTGAAACCGTTTTTATTGTAGAAAGTATAACCTCCTAGCCCTGCGGAAAGCGACGGGTCAAAGTGATTCTGCGAGCGAATTACATTTGAACCGGTTACGCTGGCGCTGTCAGGGCCGTTTGTTTCCACCTTTCGATAGTTATGGGCGAATGCCAGATCAAGGGCAGCATAGGGCCGTATACCGTTCCCGGTTAAATCTTTTGCCATTGCCCAGGCAATTTGCGGGGTGATATATCCTTCTTCGGACTGGTAATTTTTATATACCTGGTTTCCTGTTACAATGTCGCTTTTATTAAACGACTGATAGTTAGTGCGCCAGGTAAGCCTAAAGCCCATATCGGCAACGCCGATTAATACGGCGGCATTGTTTACAGGGTTCGGTACGGTGCTAATGGTATTGTAGACATTATAGGTCTTGTCGGCTGCGCCGCCGGCAGGGGGTGTGGTAAACTGCTGCGCCGTGTAGTTGTTCGCCGGCGCTCCTGCCCAGAAATTACCGGTGTAAAACGCGCCGATATAGATATCGTTCACTTTGGTTGCAAAACCGGCGGTCGCTATGGGGCTGTAATTGTCATCGAAGAGAAATGATGCCAGTCCAAACCATTTATCAAACCGTACGCCGGAATACTGATCCGGCCGGATAAAGTTATCCGCATTGCTCCGGTATCTTCCCTCGGTAGTGGTACTTTGTGGTGACGACCAAATGTTACCGGGCAGATTCTGCGCCCATGCACCCCCTGCTGCAATTATTGCCAATAATATTGCAGTTGCTAAAGACCTGTTTTTCATTCTTTACTCCTTATGGTTTTCTGGTTTTGTATATAAATATAATTTTTGTGGGAGTAAGACAATTAGATTAACAAATTTTTAACAATTTTAATAATTTATTAATACGGAAACAAACCGGAAATTTAACTGAATTCTAATTTTTTCTTCAAGGGTTTTTAACATGATGGTTATATTTTTTGGTCATCATATCACAAGCAAGGAGAGAATTATGATTGTGAAAAAACTGAAAAAATGGTCTGCGGCGATTTTCGCGGTGGTTCTTGCACTGGCTGTAGGCGCCTGCGATGATAACGCCGGCGGTGGAGGAGGAACCGGCACTTATACAGCCTTACAGTTGGGTATTCTGGTTTCTGACGCAAATGCCGCCAAAGACAGCGTAGTGGTAGACACAGCTTCTTCCAATGTCCAAGAAGAAGTGTTTTGGGTAACCCAGGCCGCTCTTAACGCTTTGGATGCGGCGATCGCTGCAGCCGAAGGAGCAAAAGGCACAAAAGAAATTGACGATGCTTATACCGCTCTTTCTGATGCGATAGCAGCTTTCAACAGTGCAAAGCAGGAAGGGACTATCCTCCCCGATCCTGTCGATTATAGCACTACCCTTAATTGGGGAACTTCATTTGCACCTTTAACGCTTGGTCTGACTCCGGGAAATGATACTACGGAACTTAACCTTAACTGGTATTCCACCGGCAGTGCGGCCGGGAAGTCTGCCCAGGTCAGGTTCATTAGAGGAACCGTTAACGCTGGGCTTAGATTGCTTCAGGGAACGGGAACAGTAGGCGATGCGTCCTCAGGCTATGTCTGCCATAAAGTCAAGGTAGCAGGCCTGCGGCCTGGCTCAAGTTACAAGTATTCTGTTTCTGAAGACGGATCAAATTGGAGTGATATTTACGATCTTAAAGTGCCTGCCGCTGCCGGCGCGTGGAGGTTTGCTGCGGTAGGGGATGTCCAGCTTACAACCGGGCAGGGGGATGTTAACAGCCGTAATACCCGTGAAAATACCGCCGCAGGCTGGTTATTTACAATGACAAAAATTGTAGCGGCAAACGTGAACTTTATCGCCAGCATGGGGGATCAGGTTGATGCCAGCGGCGGCAATGAAACCGAATACACCAACTTCTTTGCCCCGCCGGGTCTGCGGAACCTTCCGTTTGCACCGACATCGGGCAACCACGACAATCACCTTCACTTTAATTATCACTACAATATTCCCAATGTGCAGTCATTTGCCGAGGAAACAGTAGCAACAGCGGCGGGAAGAAACTATTTTTACCTCTACAACAACATCCTTTTTGTAGTACTGAACACCGCCCCCTATCCGGGCAGTACCACTGAGGCCGAACCCCATGTTGAAAGGTTTGACGATACTCTTACCGCCGCAAAAGCAAAGTTTGCGGGAAAATATGACTGGCTTATTGTCCAGCACCACAAGTCAACCGCCAGCGTTGCCGACCATCTTGCCGACCGGGATATACAGTACTATGTGGAAGCCGGTTTTGAAAAAGTGATGTCCGATCATAACGTTGACTTTGTCATGGCAGGGCACGACCATGTATATGCACGCAGTTACCCCCTGTCGGGCAGGGACGGCGGCAAAGTCTCCGTGCCGGATAAATCGCAGCCTACTCAAAATACCGCGAACGCTTCGGTAACGAATCCCGGCGCTCCGATCTATATTACGCTCACCACCGGCAGCGGGCTGAAATACTACGCGGTAAGTTCGGACGACACGTTTAACTATAACAATACCCTGTATGTAAAGGACAATGCCGTGTATCCGTATTTGGGAGATGTTACCGATGCCGAAGGCACCAGTTCCACTTATTATGGCAGCACCGCTTACATGACCGACAAAAGAATGCCGGTTTCCAATGCATGGTATGTGCAGCCCTACATACCGAGCTACACGATTGTCGATGTCAACGGCAAGACGATAACATTCAAAACCTACACTACACATACATTGACCGGCACCAGCGCCGGAGCTTCCGCTCCGTACAATTTTGATGCAACTGTTCCGTATGACACGCTTACGGTAACGAAGTAAAACTACAGATAAAAAGGAAGTGAATTTTTAGGGGGCTGCCTGCGAATGGCAGCCCTCTTTTTTCATTACTTAATGAAATATATTTCATTTGAAACTTATTTTTGCATTAACACCGCATCGTTTAACATTTTTAATAATAATTTCCAATTGTCTGGATATTTTTTTTTATTGTGCTATATTTCAATTAACCCATGATGAAGAAATTATTCTGCATTTTGCTCTGTTTTGCTTTTTTATTCTCCTGTTCCGATCTGCATGTCGGAACCGGCTTTCCGGACCCAGACCCCGATCCCGAACTGGAAATCGATATAGAGGCCGACGTTGATCCCGACCTGGACCCCGACACTGATCCGGATATTGACCCGGATCTCGACCCTGATCCTGATCCCGATCCTGACCCCGATCCTGATCCCAACCCTGACCCAGACCCTGATCCCGATCCCGACCCAGATCCCGACCCAGATCCCGACCCAGATCCCGACCCAGACCCTGACCCCGATCCACAGCCGCTGAGAGTCAGCTTCGGCGTTATTAGCGACGTGCATATCGGCGGCACAGATTGGGCCGAGGTATGGCCGGTAGACAGGCTTAAGAAGGCATATAGCAAATTTTACAGCTTAAATCCTTCGATAGATGCAATTGTCGTTGCCGGTGATATGACCGAAAGCGGAAAGCTGGAAGAATTTATCACTTTTAAAGAGATCATGGATGGATATTCCCCCGCCAGGGTTAACCTGCAGTCGCTGGGCAACCACGATAACTATGAAGTTCTTGGGAGCGATGTGGAAGATCGTTTTAAAGACATCTTTGGCTACGATTCCTCAAAAGATACCGTGATCAACGGATACCACTTTATTACTGTTAGTACCAGAGACGGGGAATACAATACCAACTCGTATCAGTTCCACAGAGAATGGCTGGAAGACACCCTTGCCGCAGCAGATGCCGAGGATCCGCATAAGCCGATTTTTGTATTCGTCCATCACACCATGGAAGGCACCGGCCTTATCGGCTCGCAGCAGTCGCAGGCAGGTCCGTCCGGCGATCTGTATGACATTTTCAGCAGATATTCTCAAATCGTTACTTTTTCCGGGCATTCGCATGTCTCCCTCGCAGACCCCAGGAGCATCTGGCAGGGGGATTATACCGCGCTTGCCACCGGTTCCGTTCATTTCGCCGCCCTGGACTGGAGCAATACGCTAACGTCGGGCATTACCAGGAATACCGAGCTTGGATTTGTCCCTGTAAACCGAGGCCAATCCAGCACCGCGCTATTCGTGGAGGTGGAGGGGACTGTCGTTACCGTGCGCCGCCTTGACAATTATTGGGATGTCGAAATTCCCAATGCCTTTGTGTTTGACACGTCGGCAGATAAATCCAATTTTCCGTATCGCGAAGCAAAGCGCATAGCCGAATCCAGCCCCCCCGCATTTGCGCCAGGCGCCGCAATTACTGTCGCAGAAATGACGGCAAACGAAGCAAAATATGCCTTTCCGCATGCCAGGACAAACGGCTCGACTACGCCCGACGACGGGGCCTTTGCCTATAGGGTGACCGTAATAGATTCAGAAGGCAATGAAATAAAACCCACCATTACCAGCACCCTCAGCCTCCTTAACGTCACCTTTAACGTATTCCCGTTTTCGGTATCCAGCATCACCGGCTCTTCCAGCGGCCCCGGCTTCGACAACATCGTCAGCCTTCTCAATAGAAACAACCTCGCCTATTTCTACAACTTTATCAACAAGCCGGTCCTTCTGCAGGCGGAATACTTTATGCTTCCAAGGCCCGCATCTGTTTCCCATAGCGTGTCGAATTTAAACCCGAACACTACCTATACCATGAGCGTCACGCCAATCGGCTACTTCGGCAAAGAGGGAGCCGCTTTAACGGCAACGTTCACTACTACAGAATAGGGCGAAGAGGACGGCGGCTTGCCACCTCTTCCCCTTTCGGTTATTATCTCCTTATGTAAACGAATTTTCAAAAGGAGATACCAATGAGCAGACAATATTACATCGCGGGAAACTGGAAAATGCACAAGACGCGCTCGGAGGCGGCGGAACTTGCCAAGACCCTTGCCGGCCAGCTTAAGGACGGGCAGCACAAGTACCTTGTTGCGCCGTCGTTTACCAGCCTTGAAACCGTGGCAGCCATCGTCAAAGGGACCAATATCCGGCTGGGGGCGCAGAACTGCGCCGCCGAGGAGCAGGGGGCGCATACCGGCGAAGTCTCGGTGCTGCAGCTTAAAGACCTTGGCGTCCAGACCATCATTCTGGGCCACAGCGAAAGGCGGCACGTATACAAAGAAGACGACGCGCTGATCAACAAGAAGGTTAAACTGGCGCTTAAGCACGGTTTTGAGGTGATCCTCTGCATCGGCGAGCTGTTGGAAGAGCGCGAGGCGGGCAAAGTGGAAGCTGTCTGCGAAACCCAGACGGTAAAGGGGCTGGAAGGGGTCAGCGCGGCGGAACTGGCGAACATCGTCATCGCCTACGAGCCGGTTTGGGCCATCGGGACGGGCAAAACCGCCACCCCCGAGGATGCCGAAGCGGTTCACGCCTTTACCCGCAAGGTAATCGGCAGGCTGTACGGCGCGGAAGCGGCGGAAAAGATCATCATCCAGTACGGCGGCTCGGTTAAACCCGACAACGCCGCCCAGCTCATGGCCAAGGAAAACATCGACGGCGCACTGGTCGGCGGCGCAGCCCTCACCCCGGACACCTTCGTACCAATAGCTAAGTTCTAAATAAGTAGGAATTAGGAAGTAGGAAGTAGGAATTAAAGAGGATTTCTACCTCCTACGTCCTCCTTCCTACCTCCTACCTTCTCCTTTCCTCCTTGATTTCCCCCCAAAATGTACTATACTTACATAAGTATCTAATGGATAAATCTATAGCAGAAAGGGGATTTATATGAGCTTTTTTCGGATATTTGCCGGAAAGTCCGGAGAACTGGATCCGGCGGTGAAAAAGAGTATCCTTCGTGTAAAACGGGTGGCATTTGCCCTTATCGTGGCGGCGCTTTTTGCCGGCTGTGCCGGGTGCAGTCAGTGTAAATCCTGCACATCCGGCGGACAGGACACGGCGGTTGTCAGAACGCCGGCCGATGTCTCCGATTTTACCGTTGTTTTTATCAGGGGCGAGGCAATGCTCTACTGGGTCGATTCCACGGATTCGTTCCTTGACCATATCGAAATTACCTGGGATCCGGACGGAGAAACGCCGGTGCATGTAGCCAAGGGGGTCGAAAAATTCGCGCTCCCCGGCCTGGAAACGGGAAAAGAGTATAAATTCACCGTAAAGGCTGTAGACCAATGGGGAAATAAATCCGAAGGGGTGACAGGCGGCACCGGCAGGGCCATTAAAGAACACCGGTCCCCAACCGCGCCTCCGAACGTGATCATGGGAATCAAGGGGACGCCGGCCGCCGGACAGGCGACGCTCAGTTGGACAAACCTTGACGGCCCGGAATACGATCATATCGAGATCACCTACGATCCCGGCTTTGAGACCCTTATCCGGGTTCCCAAGGGGGTAAGCAGCAAAACCATTACCCACCTTGCCAACGGCCTGGAACATACGTTCTATGTCGCCGCTGTCGATGCCGAGGGCAACCGCATACCCCTTGACGATGTTGGCCTGTTCATTCCCGATCATCCCACTTCGGCGGAATCCATTGTCGGCAGGGCAAAAGACGGCCAGGTTACCCTTGTCTGGACCGATCCCAACGATCCCGAACTGAGCCACATGGAGGTTGTGTACAGCCCCGGCGGCGAATTCCCCGTATACGTTCCCAAGGGCGTACAAACCTATACCTACACCGGCCTTTCTGATGACATTGAATACGAATTTACCGTATACGCCGTGGACAACGACGACCAGCGCAGACCGGTTATCGGCGTGTTCATGGTTGAATCGGCGCCGTCCCCGCCCGCCCCCGTTGTAGAACCGGAACCAGAAGTTTCATATATCCGGGGCAGGCCCATCGGCGGGCAGATGAGCCTTAACTGGAACGATCCCGCGCTGGCGGGGCTTGACCATATCGAAATCGTTATTAATCCGCCGGTCGGGACAGGC
>WRJO01000076.1 GCA_009778545.1 Treponema sp.
TGACAGAACACGAATTACGGGCCATTTTAAGCGCCAATTTGAAACGATACCGGGCATATCGCAAGCTATCGCAGGAAAAATTGGCGGAAAAGCTTGATATTTCCATCCCGTTTCTCAGCGATGTCGAAAATGGCAGAAAATGGGTCTCCCCCGCCACGCTGGTCAAATTTGCCGACGGTTTAGGGATTGAACCGCACGAGCTATTCAAGCCCGCCGAGGCTCTGCCGCCGTCTATGGCGGTTGCCCTGGACAAATGGAGCGAGGAAGTTGTTGCCGCAGTTTCGCAGACGGTCAAAAAAATACAGGAACATTATCTGGCGGGGAGCGATACTGAGTAGCTATATGCCATGCTGAAATTTCTGGATAAACATCAAAAAAAGCCCGGAAGCACCGCCAACAATAGCAGCGCCTCCGGGCTAATCACTAACCACTAATCTCTAATCACTAAAAGGGTCTTTCCGCCAGGTACTTGTACTCTTTCCACACGCGTTCCGCATGGGCCTTGGCTTTTGCAAGCAGGGCGTCGGCGCGATCGGGATGGGCGGCCTTGAGGCTCTTGAAACGGACTTCCTTGTACATGAAGTCTTCAAGGCTCGTGGTCGGGTCTTTGGAGTCAAGCTGGAAGGGGTTCTTGCCCTGAGCGATAAGCCGGGGGTCGTAGCGGTACATGGGCCACAGGCCGCTGGTGACAATGGCTTTGCCCTGCTCAAGCCCCTTGCCCCAGCCAATGCCCTGCTGGAGGCAGTAGGAGTAGGCGATGATCAGCGAAGGCCCGTCGTAGGATTCCGCTTCGCGGAACGCCTTGATGGTCTGGTTTATGTCCGCGCCCAGCGAAATTCTGGCGGTGTATACATAGCCGTAGCTGATGGCCATCGCGCCCAGGTCCTTCTTGGAGATCTCCTTGCCGGCGGCGGCGAATTTGGCGATTGCGCCGACGGGGGTGGCTTTGGACATCTGTCCGCCGGTGTTGGAGTAGACTTCGGTGTCCATGCAGAGGAGGTTGACGTTCTTGCCGGAGGCGATAACGTGATCCAGGCCGCCGTAGCCGATGTCGTAGCCCCAGCCGTCGCCGCCGAATATCCACACCGACTGCTTGATAAAGTAGTTGGCGAGCGAAAGCAGCAGCTTTGCCGTGGGCTTGGAGTCGTTTTTCAGGGCGGCTTTCAGAGCGTCCACGTTCTTCCGCTGCTCGTCGATGGCGGCGTCGTCGGCCTGGTTGTTGGCAAGCAGCTTGTCGATGATGGCGGCGGCGATGCCTTCGCCTTTGGCCTTAACGGCGATTTCGCGGGCGTGTACCGCCAGTTTGTCGGCGGTAAGCCGGAAGCCCATGCCGAATTCGGCGGCGTCCTCAAAGAGGCTGTTGGACCATACCGGCCCGCAGCCGTCGGCGTTCTGGCAGTAGGGGGTGGTGGGCAGGTTGCCGCCGTAAATCGAAGAACAGCCGGTGGCATTGGCGATGACCGCCCGGTCGCCGAAGAGCTGCGACATAAGCTTAATATAGGGAGTTTCGCCGCAGCCGCCGCATGCGCCGGAGAATTCAAACAGGGGCAGTTTGTAGGCAAGGGCCTTTGCCGTCTTAAGTTCGCCGGCAGGCGTTTCCGGCAGGCTCTTGAAGAAGTCCCATATCTCTATCTGCTGGGCCTTGTAATCGGGATCGTCGGAATAGGACTTCCACGTAAGGGCGTCGCCCTTGCTCTGATCCTTTTTATTTGCCCCGGACATCGGGCAGGCATTAAAACAAAGGCCGCATTCCATACAGTCTTCGGGAGAAATTGCCAGCGTTGCCTTCTGCCCGTCTGCCGCTTTGGGCTTGATGGCGGCGGCTTTAAAGCCCTTGGGGGCCTTTGCAGCCTCGGCGTCGCTGAGGTTCTTCATGCGGATGCAAGCGTGGGAACAAACAAAGGCGCAGTTGCCGCACTGTATACAGGAGTCGGGGTTCCATTCGGGGATGCGCTCGGCGACGTTCCGCTTCTCGTACTGGGTGGTGGCGGTGGGGAAAGTGCCGTCTTCGGGAATCTTGCTCACCGCCAGGGTATCGCCTTCCTGAATGTACATGGTTCCCAAAACGTCCTTAACCCAACTGTCTTTGGCGGTAACGAAGGGCTTTTTCATGTGGATGTTTCCCTCCGTCGCCGAAGGATAATTCACCAATTCCACCGCACCCAGCGACGCGTCCACCGTTTTGTTGTTTTTGTCAACGATGTCGGCGCCCTTCTTGCCGTAGGAATGCTCGATGTGTTCCTTCATCAATTTAACCGCTTCGGCCTCGGGCAGTACGCCGGAAATTTTGAAATAGGCGGCCTGCATGACGGTGTTGATGCGGCTGCCCATGCCGGTATTCCGGGCGATTTCGGCGGCATCGATGACGTAGAATTTTACCTTCTTGTCGATGATCCGCTTCTGCGCTTCCACGGGGATGTGCTTCCACACGTCCGCCGCCTTGAAGGGGCTGTTGAGGAGGAAGGTTCCGCCTTCGCCGATTTTGGCCAGCATGTCGTAGGTTTCCATGTAGGAAAATTTATGGCAGGCGAGGAAGTCGGCCTTGGTGATAAGGTAGGGGCGCCGTATCTTTCCCTTGCCGAAGCGGAGGTGGGAGACGGTAAAGCCGCCGGTTTTCTTCGAGTCGTAGGAGAAGTACGCCTGGGCGTTAAGTTCGGTCTTCGCCTCGCTGATGATCTTGATCGAGTTTTTGTTCGCGCCGACCGTGCCGTCCGAACCGAGTCCGTAGAACAGCGCTTCGTTCATGCCCTCTTCGGCAAGCGCAAAATGCTCGTCGTATTCCAGGCTCTTGCCCAGCACGTCGTCCTTGATGCCCACGATAAACTGGGCGACCTTCTTGCCGGAAAGGTTGTCGAACACCGCCTTGACCATGGCCGGGGTAAATTCCTTGGAACCAAGGCCGTAGCGTCCGCCGAGTATTGCCGGGCTGCCGGAGAAGGGACACTGGCCGGCGGCCTGCATCTCGCAGATTGCCGTGCATACGTCTTCGTACAGCGGCTCGCCGAGGGAGCCGGGTTCCTTGGTGCGGTCAAGCACGGCGATGGCTTTTACCGTCGCGGGCAGCGCCTGCACAAAGAGCTTCGCATCGAACGGCCGGAAAAGCCGTACTTTTATCATGCCGACTTTTTCGCCCTTGGAAACCATGTAGTCGATGGTTTCTTCGCAGGTATCCGCGCCGGACCCCATGATGATGATCACCTTTTCCGCGTCTTTCGCGCCGTAGTAGTCAAAGACATTGTAGGCGCGGCCACTGAGGTTGGCGTATTTGTCCATTTCCGCCTGCACGATGCCGGGCACGGCGAGGTAGTACTTGTTCACCCCTTCGCGGCCCTGGAAATAGGTGTCGGGGTTTTGCGCCGTCCCGCGAATGTGCGGGTCTTCGGGGTTCAGGCCCCGCTTGCGGTGCGCCGCCACCAGATCGTCGTCGATCATCTGGTGCATTACGTCGAAGGATGCTTCCTCGACCTTCTGCAGTTCGTGGCTGGTGCGGAAGCCGTCAAAGAAGTGGAGGAAGGGGACGCGGGAGCGCAGGGTGGCGGCATGGGCGATAAGCGCCAGGTCCATTACTTCCTGGACGCTGTTGGACGCCAGCATTGCCCAGCCGGTCTGGCGGCAGGCCATAACATCCTGGTGGTCGCCAAAGATGGAGAGGCTTGAAGTAGCCAGCGCCCGCGCAGAAACATGAAACACCGTGGAGGTGAGTTCCCCGGCGATTTTGTACATATTGGGGATCATCAGCAAGAGGCCCTGGGAAGCGGTAAAGGTAGTGGACAGCGCCCCGGTGGTCAGCGCTCCGTGTACCGCCGCTGCCGCGCCCGCCTCGGACTGCATTTCAACAACGTCGGGAACGGTTCCCCAGAGGTTCTTTCGGCCCTGGGCGGTAAACTCGTCGGAGAGTTCCCCCATGGGGCTGGAGGGGGTAATCGGGTAAATCGCGATTACTTCGCTCAACGCGTGGGCAACGTGCGCCGCCGCGGTGTTTCCGTCAATCATAACCATGTTTTTTTCAGACATAACTCTTCCTTATTACGATAGGATGTCGGCATTGTACCTTAAAAACGGGAAAAACGCAAGTAATTAGTTGGACAAGCGGGGAGCCTTATTTTTCGTCCAGGTTGAATACCCCGTCCCAGTCCTCGGGGGGCGGGGCTTCCAGGCACGATTCGCATCGTTTCATGTAAAGGATGGAAGGACCGTCGTTGCTTTCATATTCAAGCACCTGCCGGAAGGCGGCGGCGGCGCTTTGCCATTCCCGCTGTTCAAACAGGGCAAGGGCTTTTTCAAAGCGAAGCGCCGTTTCCCGCTGCCGATCCGTCGCCGATTCAACGGTTTCCATCAGTTCAAAAACCTCTACCGGCTCGTGAATGCCCACCACCCGGATCCTGTCGAGCCTGCGGGCAAGGAAACGGCCGGAGGTTTCGTCCAGAGTCGCCCTGGAGACAACGATGCAGGTATCGTAGAGCTTGTTTACCCCTTCAAGGCGGGAGGCAAGGTTGACGGTATTTCCCATGATCGTGTAGTTCATCTTGTTTTCCGTGCCCATGTTGCCCGCCACCATGCTGCCGGTGTTGATTCCGATTCGGGTGACAATGGGAATCGGCGACAGGTTCTGTTCGCCCAGAGCATGATTTAAATCCGCCTCAGCGCGTTTGATGGCGACGGCGGAAAGGCAGGCCCGCAGGGCGTGATCGGGCAGGTCTATGGGCGCGCCGAAGAACGCGATGATAGCGTCCCCCTCGTATTTGTCGATGGTTCCCTTTTCTTTGAGGATCACGTCGCTCATCACGGTAAGGTAGCGGTTAAGCAGCCGCACCAGGTCTTCCGGGTCAAGCTGTTCGGCGATGCCGGTAAAGCCCCGTATGTCGGTAAAGACCGCGCTCATGTGCCGCTTTGTTCCCCCCAAATGAAGGCTCGAAGGATCGGCGATAATTTCCTTTACCACATCGTCGGAAACATAGGTGGAAAATGCCTTGCGGAGGAACTGCTTTTCCCGGTCCGAGACGGCATAGGCGGCGATTTCCCGGATGACGGCGGCGGTTACCAGGGAAAAAACCGGGCAGACGGGGGAAAGGAAAATTCCGGAAAAGCGGAACAGAAAAAAAGAAACCATAAGGGCAAGCAGCGCGGAAAGAAATCCCAGGGCAAACCTGACGCCCGGCGCAAAACCGGAAAACAGCAGGATCAATAGCGGCGTGAGAATGCAGAAAACAGCGCCCCACCGGGGGGAAAGCCAGACGATAAACGATTCGGAAAGGATCGTATCCAGCACCACCCCCTGGGTGCCCACATTGACGTATTGGTTGTGGAAAGGGTTAACGCCGATGTCGGTGGTTCCCGCATCGGTCTGTCCCACGATGCACATCTTTCCCCGCAGGGCATTGTCGAGGGTTTGGCTGATATCGTCGAAAATTTCCAGCGACGAAACCAGGCTGCGCGCATCCTGCTGGAGCAGGGCGCTTTCTTCCCGTATCACCTCTGCGGCGGCGGGAAACTCACGCGCAAAATCTTCTTCCAGCAGGCCGATTCTGTCGGCAAAATCCAAATCCCTGAAACGGTACAGCAGCTCCCACGCTTCGCCGCGCAGGGCAAGGTAGCGGGCAAAGGCTTCTTCCGACGATTCCGCCACCGCCTGCGAGCGCTGTCCGGCGGCGGCGGCGATAAGTTCCCCGGCGCGGTAAAGGATGAAGGGCGCCTGCGCGAGGGCAGCGTCGCGGGAGACAAAAGCGTAAATATTTTCCGACGCGCTTAAATTGGACACCAGAAGTTCGATATCCGTCTGGGCCTGTTCCAGCCGGGAAAGGATGGCGAACGAAAAATGGAGAAAGCTTTCCTCATAGTTGGTGAGGGGCCAGTCCAGCAGCATGCAGCCCAAAGCGTCCAGGGGGATGACGATGTCTTTCACCGTTCCATCGGAAAACACCGCGTCCCGCAATACAAGCTTGTCTTTTTCCAGATCGATGGCGGGGCGGCCCAGACTATCGGCAAGGGCGGCAAAGGCAAGCTGCAAATACCAGTAGCCGTTAAATTCCTGCACAAGGTTGATTCGCCGCCTTACCCCGTCGCCGTCCACATGGGCGCGGGTAAAGCCGGCGCCTTTGACCGACCGGGCAAACGAAGGGATGGGCGGCAGCACATCGGCGATAACGTCGTTTTTTATGCCGCCGCTTGCGTTAACTGGATACGAAAAAAGTTCTTCGGCCAGGATGCGTCGGGAAGCCTGTTCGCCCTCCAGCGGGTAGCTGCGCAAATTCAGCGTGCCCCAGGAATTGCCGAACAGGGCGGACGCGCGGGAAAGGTACTCGTCGTTGTCCCGCGCCACGCCCAGGGCCTTTTCCAGCAGGTTCCTGTGCTCGTCTTCGATGTAGGCTGAAAGGTAGCGGGATACTTCCGCGACGCTCAGTCGGCCTTCAAGCAGGGAATTGATAAGATCGCCCATGCTGCTGTTGATTTCGGAAAAGGTACGGGAAAAATCCGAGGGTAGCATCCGCAGAAAGACCGTGTCCACCCCCTGGGGGCCTTTGTCCACGTACTCGATGTCGAAGATAACCGCCGCCGCTCCGTATTCCTTGAGCCGCAGCAGCCCGTCGGCCATTACCGAGCGCGGCCAGGGAAAAACGCCGTTAGCCGCAATCGCCTGGTTGTCGACATCGAGAAAAACCACCAGGTCTGTCCGCTCTCTTTTGGGACGGAAGCGGAGGAAAATATCATAGAAGCCGTTTTCCATGCTGGAAAAAGCGCCGATGGCGTTAAGAAAGACAAAGAGCAAGGCCGCCAAAAAACCGATAAGCGCGCCTTGCCAGTATTTAGTCATCTCAGCCCTTTCCCGACCGGTACGCTCAGAATCCCACCTGGACCGATATGCTGCCGGTGTCGTCTTCCCGGGATTGGGCCCCACTGCCGCCGCTTTCTGGCCGTGCCGTTCCCGCCCCGATGGGAAGATCGGGCTTCAGCGCCGACTCTCCGGCCGTGCGGGGGGCTTCGGGCCGCCCGCCGCTTTCGGCAACGTGGCTGTAGCCTGCAGTGTCGACCAAAACCGGAACGCCCCGGGTGCCGGCAAATTCCACCGTCCCTTGTGCAACCGAAAGGTTGAGGGTATCAAATTCAAAAACCGTTCCCCGCACCGACGCGGTGGCGGCAGAACTGTGAACGGTAAAATCAACTTCGCCGTTTGCGGGCGCGTTAACCTCCGCCCGGACCCTGCCGGCCTGGAGGTTGATTTCCACCTTTTCGGCGTTCTGGCTGCGGGACAGCTCTGTTATTGCAAGCCGGGTAAGGGGGCGCACCGTTACCACCGAATCGCCCAGGGCGATCAGGGCGGTGCTTCTGAAGCCTGTTGAAATCATCATATCGCCTGTGAGGGTCTGGCCCCTTTGGGCGCTTTCCCACACATCGGAATTCGCCTGCTTTATTTCCACCGTTCCGGCAAAGTCCTGAATTACCGCCTGCTGTGCGCAAAGGCCGACAGCGGCCAACAGGCAGAGCGCGGCGCTTATTGTTACAACTTTTAACATTTTTTTCATGCCAGCCTCCTAAAACGAAAAAATCACGCCAAGGGTAAGCAGCCAGCGGACCGGCGCGTCATCGAGCATCGCGGCTCCGGCTTGCGGGAAAAAGAACCCCCCTTCCAGCGAAAAGGAAAGATCGGACAACGGCGCCCACAGGATGGAACCGGAGGTTTCAAGGCCCAGCGCATACGATTTTGCATCGGGATCAATGTCCGGGTCGACAATGGTCGCTCTATCGGTTCGCAGGAAATAGCGCAGCCCCAAAGCCGCCGAAAGCGAGGGCAAAAGGCGCGCCTCGAAACCCGCCCCGAGCACCATGGTGCCCGAAAAGAACGGCTTGAAGACCAGCCCCTGGGCTTCCATGACGACGGGGAAAAACGCCGCCGTCTGCGGGCCGTCGCCGGATGCCCAGCGCACCCCCAGGGAAAGCCTGTTCCTGAAGGGGGCAGGAAGCTCGGCGCCGCCTTCTGCCGAGAGGGCAAAGGCCGCCCTCATGCCGTCTTCGTCGGTGTTTTCCAGTTCGACGGCGCCCGCTATGTCCAGATCGAACATCTTGTAATCCAGAGTATGGCGGAGCAGGAGGTACTGGGTGTGAAACTGCTCATCCGCATCGGAAAGATCGAACTGGGCCAGAATCCCCGCATACAGGTTCCCCCGCCCCCAGGGGTAGCCCGGAAAATTCCCGTACAGTGCGGCAAGAAATCGGCGCGGGGCAAAGTATGTGTTGGAAAAATCCCCCCAGTCAAACGCGGCGAAGTAATCGCGGCTGTCGCCGGGGCTTGCATTAATTTCCGCCGTGCCTTTGTACAAAAGGCCGGTATAGAAAGCCGCCGCGCCCAGGCTTACAAGGTCAAAGTCGAGGGAAATGTCCGCCCCGTCAAAAAAGCCCTTCGCGGTAAAGCCGGCAGGGTCCTGCCAGCTTATGCGCCCCGCCCTGAAAGACAGCGGCCCGATCGGATAAGAAAATTCCAAACGAAGAAGTTCTGGTATAACGGCAGTTTCATCCGAAAAGTCCGCGGTGATTCCGGCGGAAAGGTACAGTCCCCCATCGCCCAAGGGCAGCGAAAGCCAGGGGGCAAGGGCTATACTGCCGGCGGTGCTGGAATCGTCGCCGCCGCTTGCCGTAAATTCTCCCGAAAGCACCGCGCCGAAATCGGCGGCAAAGCCGTTCCCCAAAGCGCACAAAACCAAAGCGGCGCACAAAAGCGCTGGCATACTGCGTTTCATTGGGCGGCTCCTCCGGCCCGCGCCGCATCAAGCCGTTCGTCTTCTCCCGACCAGGAAAGCGTCCTGCCGATGATGTGCAGAAGCCTCGCGCCGGAAACGGCCATGGAAGGATCGGCGCGGCCCTGGATTAGTTTGCGGTGGACCATTTCACGGTAGGCATAGCGGGGATTGTGAAACAGGGTGTACATAAGCCCCCCGCCGAAATCGAAAGCGCCCATGACCAGAAAGGCCGTGTCCCGCAGGCTGACGGGGTCCGCTGCCGCGCCATTGAGCCAGCCCCGCGATTTCGCCAGATCGAACGCGGCGCTTTCCGCTTCCGCGCCGGAAAGGCCCGGCGGCAAAAGTTCCGCCGCCTCCAGCACAAAGCGGGCGGCGGCACCCCCGCTGACCGCCCGCGTTTCCAGAAGCGCGTCCATTTCCGCCGCAGTCTGCGCGAAAAGGGAAAGCGCGGCGAAACTCAATAATATCATCAGAATAAATATTTTTTTCATCGTGCGCCTTCCGTTAGTTTCAGAATCTTGCTCGCGGTATCCACGGCATAGACGATATGTTTTCCATTACCATCGATATAGGAGGCAATGCTCCTTATATAGTCAAATCCATCTCTATAATCGCCGAAGTAGTCCTCTGGGAAGGTGGTTCCCCGCGCCATGACGGCAGCATCGCTGCCTGGTCGCATTATTCGTATATGCTTTGCCTGAGAAAGGTCATTATCCCCCGCATAGACATTGCCATCGCCGTCAACTGCGATAGCACTAATATCTGACTCAATACTCCACTCAACTGAAATTTCTCCGCTCGAGGGGATTTTACATATCCCAAAATCACCTGCATCCGAAACCCTAACCGCCATATAGACACTGCCGTCCCTGCCAGCCGCAATGCAATGGGGATCATAAGAATAGTCGGCAATACCAGAATTCCAGCCCGTATCAAGATTTCCGGCGGGCGTAATTTTATATAAGCTTGATTTTGGAGTAGTCCCGGCATCTATATCAAGCACAAAGACATTCCCCGCGCCGTCAACGGCGATGCTACTGGGATATTGCAGTATCTCCGCCACCTGGCCGCCCCAAAACTGATCCGCCGTTCCGTCAGGGCTTATTTTGCATATCCTGATGACTTGGCCGAGAGCAATGCCCAGTGCATATACATCCCCGCCGCTGCTGACTGCAATGTCTATGGCAAAAAAAGAATAACTATTCGCTTTATCTACCCAATCCTGAACAACCTTTCCTTGGGGGTCTATTTTATAAATCCAGGGATCGGTG
>WRJO01000077.1 GCA_009778545.1 Treponema sp.
TTTATTGCCCTTGGGGGGAATGCCCTGGGGGAGAACCTGAAAGAACAGATGGCTGCGGCAAAAATAACGGCGGGGGCCATCGTCGATATGGTTGAAGAAGGCCACGAGATCGTCATCGTTCACGGCAACGGGCCGCAGGTGGGGATGATCGAAACGGCCTTCGAGACCGCCGCGAAAGCGGATCAGCATTTTCCCGTGCTGCCCATGTCGGTCTGCGTGGCGTTAAGCCAGGGCTACATCGGCTACGATCTGCAAAACACGATCCGCATGGAACTTGACAGGCGGGGCATGAAAAACCAAATCGCCACCATTATTACGCAGGTGGAGGTAGACCCCAACGACAAGGCTTTTGAAAACCCCACCAAGCCCATCGGCGGCTTTATGACCAAAGAGGAAGCGGAGGTTCTCAAGTCAAAGGGCGTTCCCGTCATGGAAGACGCGGGGCGCGGCTGGCGGCAGGTTGTGGCTTCTCCCAAACCGGTAAACATCATCGAAGCGGAAACAATCACGGCGCTGCTCGCGGCGGGACAGATCCCCATTGCGGCGGGCGGCGGCGGGATTCCCGTGGCGCTCAAGGACGGCCAGTACCGGGGCATGGGCGCGGTTATCGACAAGGATTTTTCCGCCGCCAAACTTGCCGAGCTTATCGGCGCGGACATGCTGATCATATTAACCGCCGTAGAAAAGGTCGCCGTCAACTTCGGCAAGCCCGACCAGAAATGGCTGGATACCCTGACGCTCGCCGAGGCGGAAAAGTACATCGGCGAAAACCAGTTTGCCAAAGGTTCCATGCTTCCCAAAGTGCAGGCGGCGATGGCGTTTGTAAAGTCTTCGACTGGAGGCTCTGCGCCGATTGCGAAGCAAGCGCTCATCACCCTGCTTACCAAAGCCAGGGATGGTATTGCCGGAAAAACCGGAACAAGAATCACTTTATAAGGAGTACTTATGGCCAATATTGCGAACGGGCCGGCGCCCGACGATCGCTCATTAATCTATCAGCTTGAAGGACGTCCCCGTTTGCGTATTGCATTCCCGCTGGGATTGCAGCACGTACTTGCCATGTTTATCGGAAACCTTGCGCCGGTACTGGTGCTGGCCGGCGTTATGAGCAATGCCACCGGTATGCCCATCATCACCCCCGAACAGCGGATGCTTATGGTTCAGTGCTGTATGTTCGCCTCCGGCTTGACCACCATGCTCCAGTTATACCCGTTAAAACTCGGCCCGATTCAAATCGGTGCGGGGCTTCCCATCGTTATGGGAACCGCTTTTGCCTTTGTGCCAACCATGCGATCACTGGGAGCGGAGTTCGGCATCAACGTTGTAATCGGTTCTATTATCGTGGGAAGTTTTGTGGAAGTGATCATGGGCCTTTTCATAAAGCCCCTGAAGAAATTTTTCCCTCCCCTTGTTATCGGCGCGGTGCTTATTACCATCGGGCTTCACCTTCTGCCGGTCGGCGTACAGTACTTTGCCGGAGGCGCCGCCGCAGAAGCCAATGCGATCATTCAGACCAATCTGATTGCCCAGGGAAAGGAAGTTCCCGCCAATGTAGCCGCCATGGCTTCCCAATACGCTTCATGGCAAAACCTGTTAATCGGCGGAACGGTATTTCTCATTATTGTCTGCCTCCAGCGTTTCGCCAAAGGGATGCTGAAAATATCCGCCATCCTTATCGGAATCATTGCCGGTTATGTTCTCGCGATCATTTTGGGACAGGTCAATTTTACCCAGGTGGTAAACGCCAAGGTTGTATCGGTACCCATTCCCTTTGTCATCAGGCCGGAATTTAACATTCAGGCAATCCTCGCCATGGCTGCCGTTTATGTCGTATCGGGACTTGAGACCATGGGTAACATCAACGGCATTACCATCGCCGGATTTGACAGGGAAGCTACGATAAAGGAAACATCCGGCGCGGTCATCGCAGACGCGGTCGGCTCCCTGATAGCAGCGAGTTTTAACACCCTTCCCAACACCGCCTTTGGTCAAAACGCCGGTATTGTAGCCATGACCAAAGTAGTTAATAAATTTTGTATATTTACCGGGGCTTTGGTGCTGATACTTGCCGGATTCAGCCCCAAGATCGGCGCGGTCTTTTCGGTTATGCCTTCCAGCGTTCTCGGCGGGGCTGTTATTACGGTATTTGCCATGATCATGCTGAACGGCATCAGACTCTGCGCCAAAGCGGGCTTTACCGACAGAAACCTGCTGATCCTCGCCATTACCTTTGGCGTGGGATACGCCGTCGGGGAAAATAAAACACTGGTGGCAAATCTTCCCACGGTTTTACAGTATATCTTCAGGGATAATATCGTTTCCGTTTGTCTTTTTTCGATGGTTTTGAATCTGATCTTCCCCATTCCGGCAGAAGAACGAGAAAAATTGCAAAAAGCCCATGATGAAGAAGCGGCAAAAGAACTAAAACAAGGTTAAGAGAGGTTATTATGAGCGAAATTATGCGACCTGTTCCCTTTCCCGAATTGATTAATTGGGTTAAAGGCGAATATAAAAACAACGGATCAGTCTTTGGCATACGGAAAGAAAAATTCTACCAGCCCGCCAAAACGGGCGGCACGGAACTGTTCGGAACAAAGATCGATTCCCCCATAGGTCCGGCGGCCGGTCCCAATTCTCAGCTTGCGCAAAATATCCTTGCGGCCTACCTTGGTGGCTCGCGGTTTATGGAACTAAAAACCGTGCAGACCATGGACGGGGAAGAACTTCGCAAGTGCGTAGCGCGTCCCTGCATCAACACGATGGACGAAGGCTACAATGTTGAGTGGTCAACCGAACTGACCGTTGCCGAAGCGCAGGAGGAGTACGTCAAGGCATGGTTTCTCTGCCACATTTTCGCAAAAGAATTTTGCCTTGCCGGATCGGGCGATGTCATTTTCAACATGAGCGTCGGTTACAGCCTGGAAGGGGTAAAATCGAAAAAGATTGATTCCTACATCGAAGGGATGAAAAACGCCGCGAACACGGCAGTCTGGAAAGACTGTCACGATTATATTGCGGCTAACATCGCCTCCTTTGAACGCTTTACCCAAAAAGACCTGGACGCAATTTCTCCGTTTGTTTCCAACAGCATCACCCTTTCCACCCTTCATGGTTGTCCCCGCGAAGAAATTGAAAAAATCGCCGCCTATCTCATAACTGAAAAAGGACTGCACACCTACATCAAGTGCAATCCCACGCTCCTGGGCTATGAAACCGCCCGCAAACTGCTGGACGAAGCGGGTTACGGCTATATTTCCTTTGACGATCACCACTTCAAAAACGATCTGCAATTCGCCGACGCGGTGGAAATGCTGCGCCGCCTTAAAGCGATGGCGAAAGAAAAAAATCTTGCTTTCGGCGTGAAGATCACCAACACCTTTCCCGTGCAGATCAAACGGAACGAACTGCCCGGCGGCGAGATGTACATGTCGGGACGTTCCCTTTTCCACCTTTCGATCAACGTGGCGAAAAGACTCTCCGAGGCTTTTAATGGCGAACTGCCGATCTCCTATTCTGGCGGCGCGGATTATTTTAACCTCAAAGATATTCTGGAGACCGGCATACGGCCGGTAACGGTCGCCACCACGATCCTCAAACCCGGCGGCTACGAACGCCTAATCCAGCTTGCCGAACTGGCAGAGAAAGTTCCCGCCAAAACAGATGGTGGCGCGCCTATCAACGTGCAAACCCTGAACACCTATGCCGAATCCCTGCCCAAACTGCCCCGCTACCGCAAAGAATACCGGCAGGCAGGTTCAAGAAAGCCTTCCCCCAGTCCCCATTCCCCATTCCCCATTCCCCTATTCAATTGCGCCAAGGCACCCTGCATGGACGGCGGCTGTCCCATTCACCAAAGAATACCCGATTACCTCGCCGCCGTTGCGGAAGGTAACTACTCAGACGCATTCGGCATTATCGCGCAGGACAACACCGCCCCTTCGATAACCGGAACGATTTGCGACCATCAGTGCCAGCACAAATGCACCCGCCTTGATTATGAAGACCCGCTGCGGATAAGGCAGGCGAAACTAATCGCCGCCGGCTTTGCCCAGGAACAATTTTCTTCCTCGCTGCAAGCGGCGGCGATCAAGACCGATACATCGGTGGCGGTAATCGGCGCGGGGCCTGCGGGAATTGCCGCGGCGGTGTTTTTGCGGAGAAACGGGGTGCCTGTCACGATATATGAAAAACGGGAAAAACCGTTTGGCATTGTGCAGCACGTAATTCCCTCGTTCAGAATTTCCAGCGAGGCAATCAACCGCGATTTCAAAATGGCCGAAAAAGCCGGCGTAGAATTCAAATTCAACGCGCCGGAAAATTATTCGATCCCCGAATTGCATAAAACCCACGCCTACATCGTCATAGCCACCGGCGCCTGGAAAGAAAGCTCCCCATTCCCCACTACCCACTACCCACTACCCACTACCCACTATCTTGACGCATTGCGCTTCCTCGAAGATTCCAAAAAGACCAACTGCGGCCTTGACCTTGGAAAAAACGTCGCCGTTATCGGCGGCGGAGACGTTGCCATGGACTGCGCCAGAGCAGCAAAGCGGAACAAGGGAGTGGAATCGGTCACCATCGTGTACCGCCGGACAAGGGAATTCATGCCCTCCCAATACGAGGAACAGGAACTGGCTTTGGCCGACGGAGTGGCGTTTATGGAATTGCTGGCCCCCCAAACATGGGTCGGCGGGGTTCTCACCTGCGAAGTAATGCGCCTCGGCGATTACGACACGTCCGGCAGACGGGGCATTGAAGGCACGGGTAAAAAACAGGAACTGCGTTTCGACACGGTTATCGGCGCTGTCGGCGCGGGGGTGGAAACCGCCGGCTTTACCCAAGGCGGCATTGCGCTTAACGCCAAAAGCCTGCCCCAGGTGAACGCCGCCCGCGAAAGTTCCGTACCTGGCGTGTACATCGCCGGTGACTGCAAAGCCGGCGCGGCGACGGTGGTAAAGGCAATCGCCGACGGAAAAGCCGCAGCCGCCGACATTTTGCGAAAGCTCGGACTGGAGGCAGATTTCTCTGTCGAACCGGCATCTTCCCCATGCACGGCGGATGTCAATTTCCCGGACCTCTACCTTAAAAAAGGCGTTTTCGCCAAAGCGAAAGAAGACAACACCGATGCGTACCGCTGCCTTTCGTGCAACACCCTGTGCGAAATATGCGCCGACGTATGTCCAAACCGTGCCAATGTTGCGATAGATGTTGCGGGCAAGCACCAGATCCTCCACATCGACCGGATCTGCAACGAATGTGGAAACTGCGCTACCTTCTGCCCACACGCCGGAAACCCGTACAAAGACAAACTGACGGTATTCTGCTGCGAGGAAGATTTTGCGGAAAGCGAAAACTCAGGCTTCCTGAAAACGACCGCCAACGGCGGTGACGCGGACACCTGGAAGATCAGGCTGGAGGACAAATCGGTGGTAACGTACCGCAAAGGCGAAACAACGATTCCTAAGGAATGGATCGCCGTGCTTGAGGCCGTCATATCAAAGTATGAATATTTAATACATTGTAAAGGTTAGAACTTTACTATGTTGTTTCACGCAAAGGCGCAAAGGCGCAGAGAACGCAAAGGTGAAGAAAAGAAAGGAATTGTAAATCGTTATACAACGGTACTTTCGTGTAATACTCCGCTGTTCAGAACAACAATCCCTAGTCCCTTTTCCCTAGCCCCCAGTCCCAAAACTTTGCGCCTTTGCGCCTCCGCGCCTCTGCGTGAGAAAATTAGAGAAGAATCTTAGGAGGATAACATGTTATTAATCGGAAACGGAAACGTTGTAACCAGGGATAACTCAAATCCCTTTATCGAAGATGGCGCGGTTCTTGTTGATGGAAAAACCATCTTGGAAGTTGGCAATACCGCCGCGTTGCGGGCAAAATACCCTGACGCGGAATACATCGACGCGAAGGGAAAACTCGTGATGCCCGGCTTTATCAACACCCACATGCACTACTACTCCACCTTTGCCCGAGGCATCAACCTGGGCGGAAAACCAGCCACCACATTCGGCGAAGTGCTTGCCGGCCTGTGGTGGCGGCTGGACAAAAAGCTGACCCTCGAGGACGTGTACTATAGCTGCATCGGCCCGATGATCGACGAAGTGCGCTCGGGGGTTACATCGGTAATCGATCACCACGCCAGCCCCTTTGCCATAGAAGGCAGCCTGTTCAAAATAGCCGAAGCGGCGAAACTCTTCGGCATACGCAGCAACCTCTGTTATGAGACATCCGACCGGGACGGCGAGCAAATCGCCGCTGCAGGAATTAAGGAAAACGCCGACTTCGCCAACTACTGCAAGAAGCAAAACGACGACATGATCGGCTCGCTGTTTGGCCTGCACGCCCAGTTAACCGTCGGCGAAAAAACCCTAGGACGTTGTCTTGAAGCTGCGGCCAGTGCGGGAGTCGGCTTTCACATACACGCCGCCGAGGGCTTTGAAGACGTTGCCGACGCGGTTTCCAAATACGGGATGCGCGTTATCGAGCGCCTGTACAAGACCGGCGTTCTTTCGCCGAAATCCATCGCCGTCCACTGTATCCATGTCACCGAAGAAGAAATTGATATGCTTAAGGAAAGCGGCGTCGCCGTGGTGCATAATCCCCAGTCGAACATGGGCAACGCCGTTGGTGTCTCGCCCGTGCTGGAAATGCTGAAAAAGGGAGTCACCGTGGGAATGGGCACGGATGGATATGCCGCCGATGTGCTTGAATCCTACAAAACCGCCGCGATTCTTCACAAACACGCAAAAGGCATTCCCTCTGTCGCATGGGCCGAGCCCCCTGCCATGCTTTTTGAAAACAACAAGAAGATCATGGAACGCTTCATCAGAGGAAAAACAGGAACCCTGGCGAAGGATCATTACGCGGACATCATCATCGTCGATTACAAAGGCCCAACTCCGGTTAACGCCGGTACGATTAACAGCCACATCCTCTTCGGCGTTACCGGCCGCCACGTCGATACGGTTATTATCAACGGAAAAATCGTCATGCGCGACCGTGTACTGGTAAACATCGACGAGGAGGCCCTGCTGGCAAAATCCCGGGAACTGGCTAAAAAACTCTGGGAGCGGATATAGGAGGCTAAGACGCTTCCGTTATGTACAAGATTACAATGATTTTTAAAGGATTGGGGGCTTTTGCCCCCACCCTAAAAACTAACCTTTTTCTATTTTATTCAAAGAACGTGTGTTTTGTTACCCACTGCTGCACTCTTACAGGCAGGAAGAATGTGGCGTAAATACCGAGAGTAACAAGCGAAAGCAGAAACCAGATAATGTACTTACCAAATAATTGACCACCGGTTCCATCAAATTTCAGACGCTTACCCTCAATAACGGTGTGGGATGTAAGCCATTTCTGCCTGTAGGCGACTGCCCATGGCACACCAATTCCCAGCGTGATTATGCAAATCAGCCCAGCAACCAGATTAGTCCCAAAGTTGCCCAATACACTCCCGTCAAACACAGATGTCCTTTCAACGTCATTACTCATACTCTGCTCCTAAAAATAATTTCAACCCTGCACAATATATGTGCCTCCACAGAACACGGAGAAATACCCACCACTAACAGTAGTATGGTATTTGAAGATTGATATTCACCTAGTAAGATCTATGGTTTGAAAATTCCCATAAAATCCATTAAAATTATATATACATAAACACATAATGTCAATAAAAAGTTACAAACTACCAGCAAAAAGTAGCAAAAATGGGGTGATAATGCCTGTTTTTGAATTTTTAACTCACCTTACTCAAAAGCACATTAACTTTTGAAAATCCCGCCCCGTTTTCTTATATTGCAATCGTATGGAAACAACAGAAACAAACGGACTGCTCCCCGCTGTCGGGGAAATCGTCGCTCTTGCGGAAAAACACAAACTAAGCAAAGAGTTTTTTGAAGCGGCACAGCCCCGGCTGGAGGAGGTCGCCAAAGTCCTCCGCATAACGGAAACACAGGCCGCGCTCTTTGCCCTCGTGCTTGAACATTCCTACGAAGAAACCGTATCGGTCGGGGCAATCGCCAAAGCCATGAACTGCGGCAAAATAGAAATTCTCAAGTACATGGACGACTTTGAAACGCTGGAAAAGAAAAGCCTTATCCGCTCGGTGCGGGACAGGTACGCCTCCCATTCCGCCGCTTCCGTAAAACTACCTTCCTACCATGTCCCAATGGACGTAATTAAAATTCTCCGCACCGGACGCTATTGCCGCAACACCGCATATTCGGGGCTAACGGGGGAGGAGTTTTTAGATACCGCCCGCGAACTTTTGGAAGCGCGGCGGGAAAACGACATAAACGACATCGGTTTTCTTGCGGAAATAAAAATGCTCTTTAACGCCAACGTAAAATCCGCTTTCGTGCAGGGGCTAAAAACATTCAACCTCAGCGTCAGAGAGGGCATCGACCTTGCGGCTTTCATTTTGGCATGGCTCGACGAAGAAGGCGAAAGCATGACCTTACGGGGGATGCGCTCCCTTTTAACCATTACGGAAATACGGAGCCTTGAACGCCGCTTCCAAAAAGGCGACCACAAATTTATCCGGGAAGAACTTATCGCCAGCGGCAACGACAGGGGCATGGCGGACAGCGAAACCTGGACCCTGTGCGAAAAAGCGAAAGAAACCTTTCTTGCCGATATGAACCTGAAAGAGCGAAAACACTACGGCGGAAAAAAACTTATCCGCTGCAATACCATACAGGAAAAAACGCTGTACTACGGCGAAAAAATAAACACCCGCATAGGCGAACTGGCAAGCCTTTTAATCGAAGAAAATTTTGCCGCAATAAAAACCCGCCTTGCCGAACAAAAACTGTCCGCCGTTTTTACCGTCCTTTTTCAGGGCCCCCCCGGAACCGGCAAAACCGAAACCGCCTGGCAGATAGCCCGGCAAACAGGCAGGGACATTTTTCTTGTTGACATCAGCGAAACAAAAAGCCAGTGGTTCGGCGAAAGCGAAAAGCGCATTAAGGCCCTGTTCGACCGCTACAAGGCAATGGTCAAGAACAGGGATATTACCCCCATAATGCTTTTTAACGAAGCGGACGGCGTTTTGGGAAAGCGGCAGGAATTGGGCGACACCCGCCGAGGCCCCGCCCAAACCGAGAACGCCATACAGAACATCATCTTGCAGGAAATGGAAAACCTGACAGGCGGCATACTCATAGCCACGACCAATATGCTCGTCAATTTTGACAAAGCCTTTGAACGCCGCTTTTTATACAAAATCGAATTTGAAAACCCCGACCAAAAGGCCAGAGCCGCAATATGGCAAAACCGCCTGCCGGACATAGACGAAGAAGCCGCCGAAACCCTAAGCCGCCGTTTTGAGTTTTCAGGCGGCCAGATAGAGAATATCGCCTCAAAACAGGCCATAAATACCGTTCTGCACGGCGCAACCCCCAATCTTGACGGTATCCTAAACCTCTGCGAAGATGAAATATGGGCAAAAGGGGCTAAAAGAATAGGCTTCACAGTTAATTAAGGAGTAATTATGAGCAAAGCCAAAACCGAACTTGACCTGCACTATAACGACGACCCCGACTACGGGGACGGCGTTTGCCTCGAAAATATGGACGAGCTTATTTCCCGCATTGCCGAAGTCAAAAGCACGGTAACAAAAATCAATCTCTGGGGCCAGCCCGCCCTAACAGAAATTCCCGTGGTTTTGAGCGAGTGTCTGCTCCTTGAAGAACTGGAGCTTTTCGGTACGGACATTACCGAAATCCCCGAATTCGTCTTTGCCCTGCCCAAACTGCGTTCCCTTTCC
>WRJO01000078.1 GCA_009778545.1 Treponema sp.
GTTCCGCAATGCGGGGCGCGGGGAACTGCGCCATTACCACCGAAATTTCCAGAATCATTGTCCAAATGTCAATGGCGTGCTGATAACCTTCTACATTAAAAGCCTTTGACTTTCTGTCATATAACGCTGCCAGGTTTATCGAGGCGAGGTTGCAGGCGGTATCGTCCAGAAACATATACTCCGAACAGGGATTGGATGCGCGGATTTCCCCGCCTTCGGGACAGGTATGCCAGTCGTTAATCGTAGTGTGATACTGCAGGCCGGGATCGGCGCATTGCCAGCCCGAGCGGGCAATGTCGGTCCAAAGCTTTCTGGCCTTGACCGTTTTTACCGCAGCGCCGTTGGTGCGGCTGGTAAGGTTCCAGTCCGCGTCGTTCAGTACCGCCTGCATAAATTCATCGCTTACCCGCAGGCTGTTATTGGAACTCTGGCCGGAAACGGTGTTGTATGCTTCGTCGTCCCAGGCGGTAGAGTAAAGCGCCGTTCCGGCATCATCATCGCCCTGCTCAATCCGCCTGAGCTGCTGGTACAGGAACGACGAAGGTATCCTGTCGCTTAATGCGGCGCGAAGGACGGCGGCAAGTTCGTGGTTCTTTTCAATATTGTATTTGTCGGCATCCGGCCCCCGGAAAGAGGCAAGCGCTTTTTTGATTCCTTCAAGATGTTTTTTCACAATCGCCGATCCGGTCACCAGCGAAGCGACCTTGTGTTCCTCCTCGGCCTTCCAGGAAATGTACTTTTCCACATCGGGATGATCTGCGTCCAGCGTAACCATCTTGGCGGCCCGGCGGGTAGTGCCGCCCGATTTAATCGCCGAAGCGGAACGGTCAAGCACCTTGAGGAACGACTTTAGCCCGGAGGATATGCCCCCGCCGGAGAGTTTTTCGTTCTGCCCCCGGATGCGGGAAAAGTTGGAACCGGTGCCAGAGCCGTACTTGAACAGCCGCGCCTCCCGCGTCACCAGGTCCATAATGCCGCCCTCGTTCACCAAATCGTCTTCAATGGAAAGGATAAAGCAGGCGTGGGGCTGGGGACGCTTGTAGGCGCTGTCCGACTTAACCAGCTCATTCTTTTCGGGGTCAAAATAGTAATGCCCCTGCGCCTGGCCGTCGATGCCGTATACGGCGTACAGGCCGGTATTGAACCACTGGGGGCTGTTGGGCGCGGCAAGCTGGTGGGCAAGCATGTAGCAAGTCTCGTCGTAGAACGCCTTTGCGTCCTCCTCGCTGTCAAAATACCCGCTCTTCTGGCCCCAATCCATCCAGGTAAAGGCAAGCCGGTGGAAAACCTGGCGGGCGTCATGCTCGGCGCCGTCCTCGGGCAGGGCCTCTTCCCCGGCTCCGGGCTCAGACCACTTTTTCCATTCGTACATCCTGTCCGCCGGGACTCCGGCCTTGCGAAAGTACTTTTGGGCGATAATGTCCGAGGCGATCTGGCTCCAAAAAGCCGGCACAATCACCGTATCTTCGGAAAAAATGGCCTTGCCGTCCGGATTGCGGATTTCGCTCTTCCGCTTCTCCCACGCTATGTCATAATACGGCCCGTTGCGCCGATCGGTGAAAAACCGCCTGATTTTCATTGTCTATGTCCCCGCCCTTTCATAATTTTTAGGAAGAATACTTTTTTTAGGCCGAAATGGAAAACCCTATATATAGTGCCTATACGCTAAAGATACACCATATATTGGGTATGTGCAAGGGCTAATCCTTGGGTTTTCTAAAAAATTTCCCGTTTATCTGCTCGGTTTTTATCACGTTAATGAAGGCGTTGGGATCGACAGAATGAATGGCCTTTATTACCGGCAAAACCTCATTGGAGTACACCACCGAGTATAAAAGCTTGCGTTCTTCCATGTTATACATGCCTATTCCGGTAAAACAAGTGGCCCCGTGCTGGGTTTTTTCGCGGATAAGCCGGTAAACCTCGTCTGGACGGGTGGTTATGACCAGCAAAGTCTTCTGCTGGTAGGCATGGTACAGCGAATTCAGCACCATTGTTGCGGTAAACTGGTAAATTATCGAATACAGGGCCTTTTCCAGGGTAAAAAGGCTGCCCGCGATGGCAAGAATAACGCAATTTCCTACGAAAATGTAGTTCCAGGCATCTCTCCGGAACTTTTCGGAGATAAAAATCGCTATAAAATCCGTACCGCCCGAGGTGGCATCGGCAAGCAGGCATAAAACAACGGCGATCGCGTTCAAAATGCCGCCAAAAACGGCAGAAAGGAGGGTGTCGTGCAGCTTGATAGCGTTGATGAACATGCCCGGCATAAGATCGGTCAAAAGCCCGCTCAAAAAAACCATCAGCACCGAGTACAGGGTGAATTTTTTCCCGACAAAGCGGAAGCAGAACGCCGCCGGCACGGCGTTCAGGGTATAGAGGACGACGCTGAAGGGGATGCGGATGTTGAGGTGGCGCTGGAATATTTCCTGAATCAAAAGGCTCAGCCCGGTAAAGCCGCCGGGGATAAGCCCCCCCGCGCGGACAAAAGAGTTGATGTTGATGGCCATCAGCACCGCGCCAAGGGTGATCATGGCCAGCCGCCGGACGGTCTTCAATACAGGGGCTCGTGTTTCAGACATATCTGTACAATTATTATCGGATAAATAATAATATAGTTATAAGGAAGGTGCGAAAATGCTGAGGAATTTTTCAATAAGGGCGAGGATTCTTGCCATCAACGTGATCCTGCTGATCGCCATTACGGCCCTGACCGCCGTAGTGTACATTACCGCCACCGAAATCCAGGAGATCGGCCTGAAAGAAACCGAATACGTCATGCTTGAAGGAAAAAAGGAAATGATCAAGCTTGGCACCGAAACCATGGCAGTAGCTTTGGGAAAAGCGCTTGAAGGGGTGAGCGAACGGGAAGAGCAGCACGACATCATAAAGAGCTACATTCAGGACTACCGTTTTGAGGAAGACAAATCCGGCTACTATTTCACCTACATCGGAACGGTGATCTTCATGCACCCGACCCTGCCCCACCGCGAGGGAGAGGACCTGGCCAACACCCCCGACGCAGAGGGAGTGTTCTATGTGCGATTGCTTTATGAGAACGCCCAAAAAGGCGGAGGTTTTGTATCCTTCATCTTTCCCAAGCCCCCGTCAATGGATAACGAGCCGAAGATCGCCTATGTAATGTACATCCCCGGAACGGACATCTGGATTTCCACCGGCATCTACATCGACAACATAGAACATACCATCGCATCCATTGAAGATCAGGAACACGACGAACTGATACACCGGATGGTTATTACCATCGGGATACTTGCCGCCGGGGTGCTCCTCGTTATCGGGCCGCTGTGCATTATGATCCTCCGATCCATTACCAAGCCCCTGCGGGAAACGGTAAAAGCGGCGGAATCTTTGGCGGCGGGCAATCTTGATTTGGCATTAACCGTATCCGGCCATGACGAAATGACCGTTCTGGAAAAATCGTTTCTGGAAATGGCGCAAAAGCTGCGGAACAACTTCGCCGACATTCAGTCCAGGGAAGCGGAAGCCCGTTCAAAGGCGGAAGAGGCCCAAAGGACGGCGCAAAAAATTCTGGACATTGCCTCGCAGGTTGAGCGCGCCGCTGTAGAGGTGGAAGAAACGGTCAGCGCCGTATCCCTCAGCGCCGACGAGGTAAAGGCCGGCGGGGTCTCGCAGGTCGCCCGCATCGAAGGAATATTGTCGGCGATGGAGAACCTGTCCTCCGGCGTGCTGCAAATTACCGACAGCGCGAACTCGGCGGCGACGCAGGCGGAAGACTCCCACAGCAAGGTGGACGCCGGCGTGGGCATGGCGGAACAGTCTGGCGAAGCGATGGAGGCCCTGCACTCCATTACCAGCAGCCTAACCGAAAACATCAGCCGGCTCGGGGACCAGTCAAACACCATCGGCAGCATAATGAACGTGATAACCGACATTGCCGATCAGATAAACCTTCTGGCGATGAACGCCTCAATAGAGGCCGCCCACGCCGGAGAAGCGGGCAAGGGCTTTGCCGTCGTCGCCGGAGAGGTACGCAAGCTGGCGGAAAAAACGAGGAGCGCCGCACAGGAGGTCGCCACTTCCATCTCCAACATGCAGAAGCTGACCACGGTCAATATTACCGGAATGGGCGAAGCGGTAAGGTCGATTTCCCATGTAACCGATCTTTCGGGAAAAACGGCTTCCTCGCTCAATGCGGCGCAGACCATTGTGCGGGACGTTATGCTCCAGGTCCAGACCATTGCCGCAGAGGTACAGAAGCAATCGGAATCGAGCAAGGCGGTAACGTCGCTTGTTACCGACATCAACGGGATAGCTGCGCATAACAGCGAACTGATAACCAGGGTGGATTATTCCCTTAAGAACCTTCTTCAAAAGTCGGTAGAGCTGAAAAACCTGGTATCGGAACTAAAGGCCTAAAGGCCAAAGGCCTAATGCCCCAACGCTAGTCCTGCGTCCATCTTCCTTCGGCGAAGGTGTATTTCCCCGCCTGCTTTCCGTTTGAGACGTAGTAGGTGTTAAAATTATTCGCCGCGCTGAAAAGGATGTTCCCGCTTCCGTCGATGTAGTTAACGTTGTCCCTGATGCGGCCGTCGGCATTGCGGGTGTCAAAAGCCCGTTTGCCCAGGGTTTCCAGAGACGCCGGCACGGTAACGGTGGTAATAAAATTGTTGTAAAAAGCCCCGTCGCCTATCCTGGTAACGCCGCCGCCTAGTTCGATGCCGGAAAGCCTGTTGCCCGAAAAGGCCCCCTCCCCTATCACGGTGACGCTTCCCGGAATCGTTATTTCCCTTATTCTGTTGCTGAAAAAAGCGTAATCGTTAATGATGGTAACGCCGTCGGGAATGGTAACCGTCGTTATCTGGTTATTGGAAAAAGCCCCTTTCCCGATGTAGGTAATGCCGCTGCCCAGAGACACCGCAGTCAGCTTGTTGCCGGTAAAGGCCCCCATGCCGATACTCGTTACATTATCGCCGATAATCACCGTATCCAGGCTGTTAAACGCAAAGGCCCCGTCGCCAATCCTGGTAACGCTTTCGGGAATGGTTACCTCGGCCAGCCCCCTGCCGCTAAAGGCCCGGTCGGCGATAATGGTTATCTGCTTGCCGTCAATGGCATCCGGTATTTCCAGAGTCTTCGCATGGCCCGACGATTTGGTGATGGTAAGACCGCTGGAATTCTCCTCTACCACAATCTCCAGCCTCTGACCAAAAACAGTACCGGCAAGGAGAAACATAAGCGCTGCCAGCGCAATATTCTTCCGCATACGGTAAGTATAAGCCAACACCGCCGAATTTACAAGGCAAGCGCATAAAAAAACCTCCCCATCGCCGGGATCGGGAGGCTGAAAAAGACATGGGTGGTACAAGACTCGAACTTGTGACCCCCAGCGTGTCGAGCTGGTGCTCTAACCAACTGAGCTAACCACCCCAATTCTGGGCATAATTCGCCGCGCAGGGAAACCCAAAGTTCCCCTAAAAATGCGGCATTAATTCACTGAACGCTTCAGGAACGCTACTTTGTCCGCTCGCGGATGGCGACGTTGACCTCGATCTTGCCGTTGTTGCCAAGTTCCATAGGAACGATAAGGGCCTCTACCTCGCCAAGATTGGTGGAAACCTCCATGTTCTCCCCGGTAAAGAGGGCGGGAGGGGTAAGATCAAACTTGAAGCCGAGATCGTGCAGCTTGGTTACCGCCTGCGCGGTAATCATGTTGGCAAGCTCCTGGATCGTGGCTTTGGCAAGCTCGTCAATGACGGTAAAAGTATCCTGATTCATCGCACCGGCTACGTGCAGGGCGGTCTCCTTGGTCATATCAAAAAGGACACGACCTTCGACATCGCCGGCAAGCCCCACAAGGGCGGCAACGCCCTGGATTGCCATAGAGGTAGATTTCAGATAAATTTCACCGCGCTTTACTTCGGACTCCGCCATCACTTCCTTGAGAACGCTGAAAGCGGCCTCAACAAAGGGGTTGATATACTCAACTCTCATGTCACACTCCTTACTTATATCTCAATATTAGGCATTGTTAACAAACGCCGAAACCGGATCGCTGGACACAGACGACCAACTGTCTCCGGTAAGTTCCTCGTTCTTCCCGACAATCACCATCCCCCGGGTTTTCAGCCTCTCGGTAAAGTTGGCAATCAGCTTGTTCTGGTCCTGCTCCGTAAAATAGGACAGCAGGTCGCGGACAAGTATCATGTCCAGATCCGGCAGGGGGTTGTCGTGCAGGACGTCGTGGTATTCGAAAACTATCGAATCCTTGATTGCCTGGTTAAAAGAATACCCGCTAGACCCCTTGACTGTAAAGGCCCTGCAATACTCCGGAACGTCATCCAGATCAAAGACCAGGTTCGGCGCCTGGCTAATCGCCATGATGTCGTTGTCATTGGCCCAGACCTTTATCTGCGAATCGGGATACCTCGACTTGAGTATACACGCAAACGAATAAGATTCATAGCCCTTTCCGCAGCCAATATTCCAGACCTGTATGAGGCCGGCGGGCAGGTTCGGCAGCATGCCTTTTACGGCGGAGGCATAGTCGTCGTCCCAGAAAGTGCCCAAACAGGGCGACGGGAAGCGGGAGAGGAATTCATCGGCATCCGACGCCCCCCTGAGCTGCAGGTCGCCGGCAATCCGGTCGATGCTCCACTCGGAAAAGCGCCTGTGTATCCACACCTCGTTCACCGGCGAGGCGACAAAATGCCTGAGCGCCGTCAGCCCCTCCTTGATAAAGCCAATCGCCGAATCCGTGCTGGCGCTTCGCTGCTCCTGAGCCGGTTCCGCCTTGGCCTTGGCCGCATAGAAAGCGCCGCCATCGCCCGCCGGACCATGCTCTTTTTCTTTTTCCTCTTCCTTGTTCTGGCCGAAAATCCGTATTACGTCGAGGATGATGTACAGGTCGCCGGCCTTTTCCACCACGCCGGAGATGTATTTGATGTTGATGTCCCCAAAAATCGGATGCGGCGGCTGAATCGACTCGTGGTTAATCCCCACAACCTTGTCGATCTTGTCGACGATGGTCCCGTACACCTGCTCGTTGATGCGGAGGATAAGCATGTTCTCCTGGCCGTCGGATTTTTTGTCCTGTGGCAGGTGGAAGAAGGTCCGCAGGTCGATTATCGGGATAATGTCGCCTCGGAGGTTGTACACGCCCCGCACAAAAGAGGCGGCATTGGGGACAAACGTAAACTTGTCCGCCTTGGCTATTTCCTTGACGTTCATGATGTCGACGCCATAATCCTTCCCCGCAAGGGAAAAAGTGATTATTTTAAAATCGACGGTCTCTGCACGCTCTTTCTGCTCCTGCAGCTCGGCGTTTACCTCGGCAAGGTCTCTTACTACTGCTGACATATTTACCTACCGTACTGAAGCTTCGCGGATTCGGCGCTGCTCCATTTCCTTTTTTAGCCCCAATTCAAGAAGCTGGCTGACATCGATGATGAGGGAGACCGAACCATCCCCCAATATGGAAGCCCCGGCAATCCCGGGTGAATTGGTAAACTGATCCCGCAAGGGCTTGATAACCACGTCTTCCTCGCCGATGAGGCTGTCCACCATGAAGCCCATTTTCTTTTCGGCGGTTCCGACGATGACGATGAAGTTGTAGTCCTGATGCTCCTCCGTCCTGATGCCGAAAAGCCGGTTAAGGCGGAGCAGGGAGATAACGTCGTTGCGGATGTTGAATACTTCGTAGTTGTCTATCTTCTTTATTTCTTCGGGCTTAACCCGCAGGCTTTCGATGACGCTGTTGATGGGTATCGAGTAGATTTCCGTGCCGACCCGCACCAACAGGCCCTGGATAATCGCCAGCGTGAGGGGCAGTTTGATGATGAACTTGGTCCCCTTGCCGTGCTCGGAGGTGACGTTGACCGTGCCGTTGAGCTTGTCTATCTGGCGGCGCACCACGTCCAGGCCGACCCCCCTGCCGGAAATGCTGGTAATCTGCTTGGCGGTGGAGAAACCCGGCTCAAAGATAAGGTTGAACGCCTCGGGGTCGGTAAGCAGCTTGTTGGGGCTGATAAGACCACGCTCAACAGCCTTTGCCTTGACCGATTCGACATCAATACCCTTGCCGTCGTCGCCGATTTCGATGACGATCATGTTGCCTTCGTTGGTGGCCTTGAGGGTTACCGTGCCCTCTTCCGGCTTGCCTTTGGCACGGCGCTCTTCGATCGATTCAACGCCGTGGTCGATGGAGTTCCGCACCGAGTGCATTATCGGGTCGAGCAGGTCCTCGATGACCGATTTGTCCAGCTCGGTCTCTTCGCCTTCGATGACCAGGTTGATTTTCTTGTTGAGCGATTTGGAAAGGTCGCGCACAAGCCGGGGGAAGCGGCTGAAGATCTGGCTGATCGGCACCATGCGGATCCGCATAACCCCTTCCTGCAGTTCCCCGGTAATCCGGCCCAGGTTCTGCGCGGTGGAGCGGAACTTGGCCATGTTGTTTTTGAAGGAGGCCTCAAAGCCGTCAAAGAGCGCGAAAATGTCCCCATAGCTGTCGTTGATTTCCTTGCGGACTTCCTTGACGGACATGCCGCCCTGTATCTGTTCCAGGTAATCGGGGAGGCTGTCGAAGAGGCTTTTGATCTTTTCCCGGTACTGGGTTTCGATTTCGTGCAGCTGGGTAACCATGTAGTTGAACTGGTTCGATATCTGGTTGAAGGTCGCCTTGGTGATAACCGTTTCGGAAACAAGGTTTAAAAGGTCGTCGATGCGCTTGGAATCCACACGGAGGATAGAGCCGGCTTCTTTTCCGGCCTTTTTGGCATCCTCGGCGGAACCGGCTTTTGCGGCAGCCGGGGCAGCGGCGGCAGGAGGGGCCGCAGCAGCCGGAGCGGAGGCCGCAGGGGCGGCAGCTGGCGGCGGGGCGGCGGCGGGCTTGGCAGCCGGGGCAGGGGCCGCAGCAGCCGGAGCGGAAGCAGCCGAAGCCGCTTCCAGCTTGGAAATATCGGTGACCGACGCCTCAAGCGAAACATCGGGCAGTATGACCGCTTTCTTGAGATCGTCGGGGTTGGAGGTAGTGGCAACGTAATAATCGACCGTGGGAAAGAAATTGTCCTCGTACAACTGCTCGAAGTCCGGCGTGGTTTTGAGGATCGTTCCCCTGGATTTTAGTACGGCGTACACCTGGATGCCGCCGACGGTGTTCATCAGGCTGTTTTCGTCGAATTTTACGGTGACCTGGAATATCGGCATCCCGCCGTCAACCGATTCTTTCAGTTCCCTGATCTCCGCATCGGTTAAGGTGGAACCGCTGGCTGCGGGCTTGGGAGCGGCAGCAGGCGCGGGGGCAGGCGCAGGTGCGGCGGCGGGCTTGGGGGCAGGCGCTTTCGCCCCGCCTTTTTTCCGGTTGGAGCCCTCGGGCAGCAGGGCGGAAAGCTGGCTTTCGATCTGGGAGATATCCTCCTGATACACCGCCCCTTCCATCCGCTGCTCAAGCATCGCCTTGATTACGTCGATTGCCGAAAGCAGGGTGTCCGTAACGCCCTCGTTGATTCCCAGCTGATCCGAACGAATCGCATCAAGCACATCCTCCACAAGGTGGGTGAAGTGGGACAGCTCCATCATTTCTACAGTGGCCGACCCGCCCTTTAAGGTATGCGCCGCCCTGAAAATCTCGTCCACAGCGTCTTTATTGGCGCCCTCGCTCTCAAGAACCAGGATATTCTGTTCCAGCGTGTCCACCTGCATCTGGGCCTCGCTGAAAAAGTCCTTGAGCAATTCC
>WRJO01000079.1 GCA_009778545.1 Treponema sp.
GATCAACGCGGCTGTTACCAGAGTCAACGATATATGTGTGGAAAACAAAAAAAATATCGACCTTTTGATGCGGGAGGTTTCGCGGTTTAAGGTAGCGTAGAGGGATTGTTGAAGGGCAGCTCGACAGCCGCCCTTCGCTTTTTAATAAGCCGCTATATCATAAAAAGTATGAAAAAATATCATCAAAATATGTTGCAAATACAAAGAACCAAACAATTGAAACGATAGTTGAAAAAACGGCCGAAACAATGGTAGCAATTGCCAGACCCTGGGCACACGAATTTGCTTTTTGTGGACTCGATTTACGCCAAACAAGAAACATAATTGCACCAAGCCAGGTAAAGAAGAAGCTCAATACCGCCCACCCGGCACTGGGGACATCCAGGGTATTAACCTTATTAACAACCGGTAGATCCGTTTTTGTCGTGGAACAACCGCATTTTACACAGACTACAGCTTCATCATTGATTTCCGCTCCGCAATGGGCACAATATTTCATATCTCCTCCGTTATCCATGAGTATTAACGATTTTTTCTTACTGTGCAAGGGACTCAATTATACTCCCGTCCCGCATAACAACAACGCGGTCGCAAAGATACTCCACAGCGTCCGTGTTATGCGAAATAAAAAGAACGGTTAAGCCGGGACTTTGACGCAGCTCCCGAAAAAGGTTGAGAATCTGCGCCCCGGCGGAAACATCCAGGGAACTTACAGCTTCATCGGCTATCAAAATTTCAGAATCGAGAATAAGGGCGCGGCCTATGCATATCCTCTGTTTTTGACCGCCGGAAAGTTCATGCACCCGGCGTGTTTTGTAGGAAGGGTTAAGCCCGATGCGGACAAGAGTTTCGTCAACCTTGCGGGAACGCTGCCGCGCGGTTCCGTAACGGTGAATAACAAGCGGCTCTTCCAGCAGCCAGCCGATTTTTTTTACCGGGTTCAGTGACGCGCCGGGGTCCTGAAAGACCATCTGTGCCGGAGCGCCGCCCAGCCGTCGTCTGCTTCGCAGCCGTTGTCTGCTTTGCAGCCGTTCGCCGCCGATCACTATTTCGCCCTTGTAATCAATCAGGCCGAGTATGCAGCGGGCGAGGGTGGTTTTGCCGCAGCCCGATTCCCCCGAAAGGCCGAATATCTCTCCGGCGGCGATTTCCAGGCCAACGTCATGAAGCACTGGCTTTACTTCCCGTTTCCCGAATGGGCCGAAGCTGCGGCTAACGTATGCGCTGGAAAGCCCCCGAATCTCAATCATTGCCGGCCTCCGCGAAAAAACAGCGCGCCATTTTGCCCGCTCCCGCGCCGGCCCAGGGGGGGAGTTCCGCCGTGCAGGGTTCTTTCGCTTTCGGGCAGCGGGGTGCAAAGGGGCAGCCGGTCAGCCGTTCCTCAATCGAGGGCGCGCTGCCGGGAATGCTGGCAAGGGGGCGGCCGCGGTTCTCCCGGCGGGGGATTGAGGCGATAAGGGCGGCGGTGTAGGGATGCGCCGGCGCTGAAAAAAGCTCGTCGCAGGGGCCTTCTTCGATTATATGTCCCGCATACATAACCATGAAGCGGCTGCAAAAATCCCGCGCCAGACCCAGGTCGTGCGAGATAAAGAGGATCGCCGTGCCGAATTCGGCGTTTATCTGCCTGAGCAGGGCCAGGATGTGGCGCTGGTTTTCAGTGTCCAGCGAACTGGTCGGCTCATCGGCGATAAGCAGCCGCGGACGGCAGATTGCGGCGATGGCGATCATCACCCGCTGGCGCATCCCGCCGGAAAGCTGGTGGGGCCATGCGCTGAACATTTTTTCCGGCTGCGGGAAAGCGAGCCGCTTCAGCATATCAAGGGTCTCGGCGGCGGCCGTTTTTTTATCCGCCCCGTGCAGTTCCAGCGCCTCGGCGATCTGCGGGCCGACCCGCATCAACGGGTTAAGCGACTGCCCCGGCTCCTGGTAAACCATAGCGATTTCTTTTCCCCTAAGCCCTAAACTTGACCCGCATAGTTCTCGCTCAAACCCCGGCGGGGCGTTAGCGGGCGGTGGCGGGTCAAGTTTAGCATTTAGTGGAATGCTGGGTGGGGTGAAGAGAATGGTGCCGGCGGTGATTTCGGCGGCGGGGGGGAGCAGGCGCATTATTGACAGGGCGGTCAGGGTTTTGCCGCAGCCGGATTCGCCTGCCAACGCGACAATTTCTCCGGCGTTAATGGTAATGTCAATCCCGTTAACCGCCATCAAATGTCCCTGCCCGCGCTTTATGCCGACAGACAGCCCCCGCACTTCCAAAAGATGTTTCATTTATCCCTTTATCCTCTCACAGAGGCACAAAGGCACAAAAAAATACAAGGGCAATACACGACACCTACGAAGTGCGCTACTCTTTCCTACCTCCCTCCCTCTTCCCTCTGCGCCTCTGCGCCTCTGCGCCTCTGCGTGTAAATAGCGAATAAAATTTTCCATACAGCTATTCTCCAAAAAAGCGGCGCAGGCCGTCGCCGAGGCAGTGGAAGGCTATCACTGTCAGCATGATGAAGATACCTGGCGCGAGGGCGCACCAGGGGGCGTTGTACAGAAAATTCTGCGATTCGGAGAGCATCCGGCCCCAGCTTGGCAGGGGCGGCTGTATGCCCAGGCCAAGGTAGCTCATGGCGGCTTCGGCGAGGATCGCGTTGGAAAGCCCCAGCGCTGCGGCGGAAAGCAGGGAGTGCGCCAGATTCGGCAGGATGTGCACAAAGACGATGCGCGCGGGGCTTGCCCCCAGCAGTCGCTCCGCCAGAATAAAGTCAGCGTGTTTGAACTCAAGCGCGCCGCTTCGCATGATGCGGGTAAAGCTGGGGATAAAGAGGATCAATAGCGCGATAAAAAGGGTAAATTGGCTGTTGCCCAAAAGGGCCACCAGGGCAAGGGCGAGGAGAATCCCCGGAAAGGAACTGATAGCGTCCATCAGGCGCATGACGATCTCGTCGGGGATGCCGCCCGTGTAACCGGCAAAAAGCCCCAGCGCGCTGCCGATGAGTACCGCCCCTGCGACGGTACACAGCGCAAGGGCGATGGTGTACCGGCTTCCGGCGGCCATGCGCAGGAAAATGTCCCTGCCGAAATTGTCCGTTCCCAAAAGATGACCAGGGCCGGGCGGCTGAAAGCGAAGGCCGGGGTTTATCGCGTTGTAATCACGCCCCATTAACACAAAACCTGTTGCCAGCAGCACTAGTATTAATGCGGACAGCACCAGCCCCGCCTTTAGTTCGCCGTTCATCAATGCGCCTCCCTTTCCAGCCGGATTCGGGGGTCGATTACCTGGATGGCAATGTCAACTAACGTATTGACGAGGATCACGACGCAGGCGGTATACATCACCAGCGCCTGTATCAGCGGATAATCCCGCGACGTGATGGCGGCGATCAGCAGCCGCCCCAGCCCCGGAATGGCGAATACCTGTTCGATAACGATGCTGCCGGAAAAAACGTCGGCGATGATCATCCCCAGCACGGTAACGGAAGGGACAAGGGCGTTTCGCAGCGCATGGCGGCGCAGGGCGACGGCAGGGGCGGCCCCCTTGCCGAGCGCGGTGCGGACGTAGCCACTGCGCAGTTCTCTAAAAAGCGAGGAACGCAGAAATTTCGTTAAAATCGCCGCATTGGGAATGGCTATTGCCAGTGCGGGAAACAGCAGGCAGCCGGCAAAGGCGAAAAAATTTTCGCGGTAGCCGACATAGGTTCCCGCGCTGAACAGGCGCAGGCCGATTCCGAAGATCCAGATAAACAAAACGCCCAGAAAAAAATTCGGTATGCTCACCCCGATTGCCGTGCCGACGGTAACCGCCCTGCCGGCAAGGCTATCCTCGCGGCGTACGGTAAAAAGCGAAACCGGCACGGCGATTATCAGAATGAAAAAAATCGAGAGCAGCGCCAAAAAAAAACTCACGGGCAGGCGGTCGAGTACCAGAGTCGAAATGCCCTCGCCCGCATAGCGCAGGGAATTGCCGGGATTGCCGCCGAGAAAACCGCCGAGCCACCGGAAGTACCGGTCCGGCAGGCTGCGGTTTAGGCCCATCTCTTCGCGCAGCGCCGCCACCTGTTCGTCAGTCGCGTTGATCCCCAGCATCATGCTTGCCGGATCGCCGGGGATCACGCTGAAGGCGAGAAAACTAAAGGCCGACACGAGAAAGAGGGTTGCCAGACCCGCGCCGATTCTGCGAATCACAAAATGCAATATTATTTCCCGTACATGGAAGCAAAGTCATCGGCGGACAGCGGGTAGCTCAATACGCCGCCGAAAGCGCCCGCGCGGAGCGCCTTAAATCCCAGAATATCCTGAATGTACACGCTGGCTGCATTAGCTGAAATTATCTGCTGGGCATCGCGGTACAGGGCGATTCGCATATTTTCATCGGTTTCCGCCAGAATCGCCGAATACACATCGTCAAAATCGGCACTGGAAAAATTGATAAAGTTGCTGCCGCTGTCAGACTGGTAGCGGGAAAGAAAAGCCCGGGGCGAAACAACCGGGCTGTCCAGCGAGATGATCGTCGCCTGGTACTGCCTCCCCTGGTACACCGATGAAATCCACGTCGCCCAGTCAACAAGTTTGATGCTCACGTCGATCCCGATCTGCGAAAGCTGTCCGGCGATTACCTGGGCGGTGTCAATGTGCATGGTGTAGTTTGACGGAACGGTTATCTCAAGGGAAAGTTTTTGCGAACCTTCGCCGTAACCCGCTTCGGCAAGCAGCGCGGCGGCCTTGTTCCGGTCATGCGGATAGGGATCGGCTAACGACTTGTCGTAATACGCCGAAAGCCCCGGTATAATGGGGCTGCCCGAAGGCTCGCCCCTGCCGAAAAATGCCGCATCGATAATCCCCCGAATTTCGATTCCGTAATTAATCGCCTGGCGAACCCGGATATCGTTGAGGGGCGGGGCGGCGTTGTTAAGTGCCATGAGCTGCACCATTGAGGAATAGCTCTGCACAATGTCGAAACGGCCGGGGCTGAGCTGCTGGGCCAGAGCCCCGGGCAGGGTCGCACCGTCAATGCTGCCCCCCAGCAGGGCAAGCACCAGGGCATCGGAATCCGCCAGAAACGACACGGTAATTTTTTCAAGCTGGGGGACGTTCTCACGCCAGTAGTTTTTAAATTTCCTCAATACCAGCGATCGTTGAATCGTGTAGCTTTCGATGGAATACGGCCCCGTGCCCGCCGGCCATTTTTCGCGGCCGGTATTGTCGGCGCTGATAATGCCGATGGTCAGATAGGGAAGGAAGTCAGGGTCGGGGTTTTTAAGGATCACGCGAATGCCCAGGCTTCCTTCAGTTTCGATGCGGTCTATCGCGTCCAGGCCGGCAAATCCGGCTGCGGCGGCGGTTTCCAGAGACGCTTTAACGTCCCGGGAAGACAGCGGGCGGCCGTCATGAAACTGCACATTATTTCGCAGATTGAAGCGGTATATGCGCCCCGAATCTTCGATTGCCGCCGATTCGGCAAGCCATGGTCGGATTCTGCCCTCCGTATCCGGCCTTACCAGCCCTTCAAACACGTTGAAGAGCACGGCGTCGCCGTCCGCCGTTCTGGAAGGATTCAGTGGGCTTAGGGAATTCGGCTCCGTGGCATAGCCATAGCGCAGTTCGGCTGCCGTGTGCGTTTGCTGACCCGAAGGCTTTTTCGAGCAGCCGGGGATCACCGCTGTCATAAAAACCAGCGCGGACAGGGCTAAAAAATAAAGCGGCAGTTTGTCCTTTTTTTTACGGGGCATGATGTTCCTCCTGGTTAATTCCTGGCTGCCAGGGCTGTGCCGGCAACGCCTGCGCGGGAGGCTGCCATGGCTGGGCCTGCTGCGGCTGCGTTGGCGGCTGCCAAACCGGATGCTGTTCCTGATGTACCGGTTCCTCTGCTGCCGGTTCCGGCGGCGGCGGGGGGGGCGGGGGTTCGGCACGGGGAACCACATAGAGGATCCGTATGTTTTCAACATTCTGGCGATGCCGTATTTTTAGTACAAGGGTTTGTTCGCTCTCAAAATAGTACCACCCGGACGAATCGTAGTAGCTTTCAAAGTCGGAAGCCCTGCGCCAGTTGTTTTCGTATATCTGAAGGATGGGGAAGGGGCGTATGTTCCGAAGCATCAGGTAATGGGTTTCTCCGGCGGGAAATCCTACCCGTATGTCCATCTGCCGTTCGTTTTGGGTGACGCTTATTGATGATGCGGCTGTCCAGGCCCAGACGCCGCTTAGCCCGGTTGATGCCGCGCGGGGGAGGTATTCGCTGCCGCCGATGTCGCGGTACAGCATCGCAGAGCTTATCGTGCCGGAACCTCCGACAAATTCGCGGTTGGGGCCGATGGTCAGCGAGGCGGGAACCTGCCCGCTTTCATCGCAAAGGGATAAAACCGAAAGTGCCAGCGAACGCCCAAGGGCGGCCCAGTCGCTTTCGCCGGTTTTTTCCCCCCATTCTTTGAGCGCCATTCCCAGGCGCAGGTTAAATTCGGTATTCGCCCTGCCCTCGGTAAAAACAAACACCTGATCCCCCGACCGGTACAGCCCTTCGGCGGCAAGCTCTCCGGCCCGCTCGGTCAAATGTTCAAACGGATTGCCCGCGCGGGGGCGCCACTTGCCCATGTCGATAAAACACTCCAAAACCCCGCAGCCCGCGCCAAGAGTCAGCGAGAAGGGATCAAGGTCCCGCGCGAACGCGGCAAGCCGGTCAATCAAAGCGCCGTAATCCCGTATCGCCAAATATTCAATAAGGCGGCTTTCCGCAAATACGTTGATGTCCTTTTGCTCCAGCATCCGGGTGATGTGGGCGGCCCGTTCGCGCTGCTGGGCGCTGATTGCCCTTACGCCGCTATCCCATATGCCGGTTTTCCGGTCAAACTGGTACACGGCCGATTCCCAGCCCCGGTCCGCCCTGGCGCTGAAAGCCGACGGTATGGTGGAGATCGCCGAACGGTACCTGCCCTGCCGGATCGCCTCGGCGCACCAGGCAATTACCGCGTCTTCGCCGGTTTGGGCCGACATGGTGCTGCCCCACAGCTCAAAGCTGCGTTCGGTCCAAAGGGCCAGCGCGTCGTTGAAGGACTCGGGCGTTTGTGCCAGAGGGACGATAAAATCGGCGGGGTCGTTTCTGGTGTCGTCGGTTATGACGCGGTACGAAACGGCCGGCGTGGAAGCGAGGAGTATCAGCCTGCCTTCCTCAAGCCCTTTCAACGGGCGGCTGAACTGATACCGGGTGCCGTTATACGATATGTTGATCGTTCCCCGGTCTCCGGCGCGGATAACCGAGGATCGCAGCGGCTTGAACGGGATGTCGATGGCGGAAACCCCCGCCGGAAATTTTCCGCTAATCTTCAACTCCGCCGCCCCGCCCGGAACGCCGCCGGCATTCTGTCCGGAAAAAGTCAGCTCCGCGCCTCCCGGCAGGGCGAAGACCGCCTCATTTTCCAGAATGTCGAAATAATCGGGAGATGCCGGCTGCCGACCGCCATCGGCCTTAACCAGGGAAAAGCCTTCATCCCCGTCCGAAGTGGAAACCAGCCGGAATTCCAGCCCGCCGAAAAACACGCTCGCCCCGCCGTCAAGAAGCTGCCGGCCTTCTTCGGCCTCGTCAGACAGGGAATAGCGCCCGTTTATCGTTATGCCGCCGATCTTGTAGGAAAAATTCCCCTGGCGCGAAAACTGCATCGCTGCCAGCAGTACAAAGGTTACGCAGCTGAAAAGAGTAAACAGAATAATTCGCGGAAAAACACGCTTTCTCATAAATTGCCTTAAACTGCCGTATATGGTATCATAAGCGGCACATTATGGGAATAAAACATTGGTACATAAAGTTCCTGTTGATTGGATTATCGGTATTTTTGGCGCTTCCCGCCTCCGCCCAAACAACAGCAGACGGAGCGGCGCAGGCCATCCTTGCCGAGGTTTCGCGGCTTATGGCGCGCAGGGAGTACCCCGCCGCCCTTAACCTGTTTGATACGATAAGCCCGTCGGTAATACAGACCCCCGAAGTCCAGTTGCTGCGGGCTTCGCTATTAAATTCCAACGGGCGGCCCGCCGACGCCCGCGCCATCGCTGCGGGGATTATCTCCCACGATTCCAACAACGTCGACGCGCTGCTGGTGCTTGCATCTTCGGCGGCGCTTGAAAACAAGGAACGGGATCAGCGGAATTATCTAGACCGGGTTATCAGGATCGACCCCAATAACCTCAAGGCCCTTTCCGACCTGGGCTACATCGCCCTGCGCGCCCAGTCGCTGCGGACGGCGGCGGGCCATTTCGACAAGGCGCTGTCAATAAACGCCGATTACCGCGAGGCGTTGGTGGGCAGGGCTATCGTGTACCGCTATGCCCGCGATCCGAAGAGGTCCGAGCAGCTTTTAAACCGGGCGATACGGCAAAACCCCGACTGGGCGATGCCGCTTAACGAGCGGGCAAGGCTGTACAAGGGGACGGGTTTTCCCGAGGAAGCGCTGAAAGACCTCGATGCGGCGAAGCGGCTCGATCCGGACAGCTACTGGATATCCGTCGACCGCGCCGGAACCCTGTTTGATCTGAACCGGAAGCGGGAGGCGCTTGAGGAACTTGATCGCGCCCTTACTTTAGACCCGGAAGGTTTTCTGGCGCTGGTGTACCGCGCCGGCATACGGGACGAACTGGGCGACTTCGACGGCGCCGAGCGGGACTATACGACAATAACGAGGATCAGGCCGGACTATTATTTTGCCGCCGAAGGGCTGGGCATCATCAAGATGCGCAAGCACGACTACACGGCGGCGCGCGATGCCTTTCTCGCCGCATACCGGCAGGCCCCCAAGGAATACCGTTACGCCCTCCTTGCGGCTTACAACTGGATGAAGGCGGGAAAGCCCGCCGATCCGAAGCAGTTTCTCGCCAATGTCCTCCGCACCGCCCCCCGCAATTCGTCCGACTGGCAGATTCTCAGGCTGTACCACGACCTTTCCGGCGATGTCGACGCGGCAGCCCGCGCGGAACAGGAGCAGAACCTCGATGCCAAATCGCAGATGCTGTTTTATCTCGCCTGCTATTATGATGCCAGGGGCAACAGGAATATCGCCAACAATTATTTTTTGCAGGTTAAGGATATGAATCGTATGGGCATCATCGAATGGAAAATAAACGAGTGGATGCTTGACGAGCGGGGCATCAACATTCGGTAAGGATTAACATGAACAGCAATAATGTGCGCCTGACGGGCGGAGGAAGGGATATTCACCTGATAGGGACGGCCCATGTCTCCAGGGAAAGCATCGAAGAGGTAACGGGAGCGATCCGCGAAGAAAAGCCCGGCATGGTGTGCGTGGAACTGGATCAGGGGCGCTATGCCTCCATTACCCGGCAGGACAGCTGGGAACGGCTGGACATAACCAAGGTCCTCAAAGAAAGGAAAGGCTTTCTGCTGATTGCCAACCTCGCGCTGGCCAGCTTCCAGCGGCGGCTGGGCAACGAACTCGGCGTAAGGCCCGGCGAAGAAATGATCGCCGCAGTGCAAACCGCCCAGGAAATGGGCATCGGCTTCAGCCTCTGCGACCGCGAAGTACAGGTAACGCTCCGCCGTGCCTGGGCGAGCTGCGGCTTTTTCAGCAAGTGCAAGCTCCTTGCCGCGCTGCTCTCCAGCGCCTTTGTC